>JBBSKG010000016.1:0-28832 GCA_038256565.1 Acidimicrobiales bacterium
CGATTTGGGCGACGCCAACTGGGCGAAGCAGGACTCCGATGTCGAAACCTTCATCAGAGTCAGTTACACGATTAAGAATGTGTTCGATGCCATGTTGATAGGTGACTTCCGCTTGAGGGAATACAGCAGCGGTTGCTACCTGTAGACGGGCGGAGTCGAGATCGGGCGTGTTGTCGGGGAATGCGTCTAGGCGGGGTCGCAAAAGCCAAGAATGACCATTTGACAAGACGAGGCCAAGAGCGGTTGCATCGTCCATCCTTGTCAAGAGATTGGGCGCTCCTACGCCAGCATCGAAGGCTTCAAAGTATGGATCGAGTGCAGCGAGTAGTGCATCGGGTTCATGCAGCAATGCGGGAAGCCCGCGGAAAAGTCGATGGATGGCCTGAACTGAGAGTTGACTCTCGGTCAGTTCGATGACCAGTGCCATGGTGGCGTCGTAGCCTCCGTGGGTGCCATTAACGGCATCTCTACGCTCATCGCGATAAGCAAGAGACGTCTCAAAACGATGATGGCCGTCTGCAAGGACGATTGGTGTTGATGCAACGGCTTGGCTTATGGCATCGAGGATGCCAGGCGAGGTCACCTTCCAAAGGCGGTGATGCACACCAAGGGCATCGGTAGCACGGGCCACGGGAGGTCCTGGAACTTCACACAGTTCGGTTAGGCCTTCGGCAAGGGAAAGTCCCCAGATAGGGGAGAGGTTTGCATGAGTTGTCCGCAGGAGGTCGAGTCGATCGCTCTTGGCCTTGGGAGTGGTCTGTTCGTGGGGAAGAATGTGGCCATCAGTTGGTGGGGTAAGGGTTAGTGCACCAATAACCCCGGTGGTTTGACGGGCTCGGCCCTGGTCATCGTGAAAACCCATGCGGTATATGTAAAAGCTCAGCTCATCGTCGGTGACAAGCACTTTGTCGTCTTGCCACTCCTGTAACAGGCGAGCTGAACGTAGGTAAGGGTCCTCGTTGTCTACCTCGTCACCAGGTATAGGCAGGTCGATGTGGACCACGTTGTAAGGAGTTCGAGCAGCGAGAGCAACCCGTTCGGCTTCGCCAATCACGTCATAAGGCGGGGAACAGGTTGCATTCATGTCAATAGCTTCGTCATAACGAAGCCCATGAAAAGGTTGAAAATCAGGCATGTGCAGACGTCCACTTCAATAGGTCATTTGCTGACTGGGTATTCATTATGCGAGATGGTTCGATGTTATGAAGAGCCGCCTTGTCACATCCGTAGGGTTGCCATTCGAGTTGGCCAGGTGCATGGGCGTCGGTACTGATTGTAAAAACACAGTCAAGATCACGGGCAAGAGCGAGCAGATCATCGGGTGGGTCTTGGCGTTCAGGTCGACAATTGATTTCGACGGCAGTTCCTGTTCGTTCACAGGCTTCGAATATTTTCTGGGCGTCAAAGTTTGAGGCCGAGCGTCCCTTGCCTCCGGGGCCGGGGACCTTTCTGCCGGTGCAGTGGCCAAGAACGTCAACGTGTGGGCTTTCGATCGCCCGCAACATTCTGGCGGTCATTGCTGGTTCAGGCATCGATAGTTTGCTGTGAACCGAGGCCACAACGACATCTAGTGTTGCCAACATTTCCTCGGAAAGATCGAGGGTTCCGTCTTCGAGTATGTCAACTTCCATGCCAGTGAGAATCTGAAAGGGGCCAATCATTTCATTGAGTTTTTCAACTTCTATGAGTTGTTCGCTGAGGCGTTGGGAATTAAGGCCATGAGCGATAGTCAGGCGAGCAGAATGATCAGTGAGTGCTAGGTACTCGTGTCCTAGTGCTTGAGCCGACTGGGCCATAGACATAATCGGTGCACCACCATCGGACCAAAGAGAATGAGAATGACAATCTCCTTTTAGTGCTGCTCGAATTGGTCCTCCACGTCCGATTGGTATGACACTTGATGTCTCAAGTTCGTTTAGGTAGCGAGGCTCGTGCTGGTCTAAGGCATCACCGATAACACTGGCTGTGGACTTGCCGATTCCAGGAAGCTCCGTGAGCTTCCCCGCATGGTGGAGACGTTCCAATTCCTCATTACCGAGAGAGCAGACGATTGTGATCGCCCTTTGAAATGCTTGCACTTTGGGGCTCGGAGCTAGCAAGCGATCAAGTAGATAGACCACTCGCTCGAGGGCATCAAGAGGGTCCATGCCCTTAGTATCCCGCCTGAACATCGACGATGCCGATCAGTTCTTCATTTGCGCCAAAACGACGAACGTTTTCTGTTACCCGTTTGGCGAGTACGGGTATGGCCATCTCTGGGGTATTGGCTATATGGGGAGTGATGATGCATTGGGGAAGCGACCAGAGAGGGTGATTGTCGGGGAGCGGTTCGGGGTCGGTGACGTCGAGGGCTGCGCCAGCAATTGTGCCTGAATTAATGGCGTCAACCAGGTCATCGGTGACGACATGTTGACCGCGAGCAACATTGACTAACCAGGCATGACGAGGGAGCAAGGCGAGGGTTGTGGCATTGATGATCTGCTTTGTCTCAGGGGTCAAAGCAAGTGCAAGGACGAGGAGATCTGTTTTGGGAAAAACCGTGGGCAAAGCATTCAGAGTCGCTGTTTGATCAGCATCGGTAAGGGCAATGTCGTGTCGACGTAACACTGTTATGTGACATCCAAATGGACGAAGTAAGCGAATGAGTGAGGTGGCGATACCTCCTGCCCCCAAAATGGTGACGTTTGTGTCATGGAGGCTTGTGCCAACGGGCAGTCCCCACGTGGAGACCCGTGCATAGTTAGCGATATTGCGCATCCCTGAAAGGGCAAGACCAAGCGCGTGTTCGGCTACTTCTTCGGCGTAGACCCCCTTGCCCGCAGTCCATATTCGATCGTGATCAAGAACATCTAGGTAGGGTTCGATGCCCGCCCAGGGAAGCTGTACCCAGCGAATATGGGGGTAAGTGTCGAGTAAATCACGTAGCCCTTTTGGGTCAGAAGGATCGGTCCATATGACGCCTTCAGCTTGGTTTGGCTTCACCAGCACCCCTCCGCCAGCGATTATTGCGACTTCTAAAAAGTCTCTAATTCCCTTTGGTATAAGGCTGATTGGCGGAGATGAAGGCATGAAAACAAGATAATCCGTCGATGATGCCTGCATAACGTCTCAATAAGACCTATCCTTGTTGCGATGGTCGTGCCACAAGGGTGCGCCGAAGATGAAATGAGTTGTTGTGGCACAAGGCACGGTTAAGTTTTTTAACAGCGAAAAGGGTTTTGGATTCATCTCCCGGGAGGGTGGAGACGATGTGTTCGTTCACTACTCCAACATCCAAGGTGATGGATACAAGTCACTCGATGAAGGTCAGAGGGTTGAGTTCGATGTTGCCCCTGGTCGTAAGGGCGAAGAGGCGCAGAACGTTCGCGTAATCTGAGTTTCTACCAACTTTGAAATAAGCCGCCGGTTTTGTACCGGCGGCTTATTTCGTTTTGACGAGCAGTGAGTGGCTAGTCTCAGGAGTCGTGGCATCACCGGGTCTCTCGATGATTGAGAACTGGGTGCTTGATCTCGATGGGGTTGTTTGGTTGGCAGACAAGCTGATTCCTGGAGCACCACAAGGGGTGGGATTATTGCGAGCAAGCGGGGCAAGGGTCGTCTTTGCCACCAACAATTCATCAGCGACTCTTGGGGTCCAAGAAGCGAAGTTGGCTTCATTTGGGATTCCGGCAGTGGGAGACGTCGTGACATCGGCCCAAGCAGCTGCATGTTTATTGGAGCCAGGAATGTCTGCAATAGCGTGTGCTGGCCCTGGGGTTGTTGAAGCTCTTGAAGCTCGTGGGGTAACCGTCGTAACAGGCGGAACCCCTGATGCAGTTGTTGTGGGTTTTCATACGGACTTTGATTACGAGCGCCTTACGGTTGCTCAACGTGGCGTAGATGCGGGCGCTCGGCTGATCGGCACCAACGATGACCCAACTTACCCCACGCCCGATGGTCCAACGCCTGGCGGGGGTGCCATTCTTGCGGCCGTTGCCACTGCGACTGGAGTGGTCCCAGAGATTGCGGGCAAGCCATGTGCACCAATGGCCAACCTGGTGATTTCGATGTTTGATGGAGGGCCGATGGCAATGGTGGGTGATAGGTCATCTACGGACGGCCTCTTTGCTAGAGAGCTTGGAGCCGCCTTCGTTCTCGTCCTCAGCGGCGTCACTGACCAAAATGAGATTCCAATTGACCCTGTTCCAGACCTTGTTTGCACTGATTTATTGAGCGCCGTCCAGTGTTGCTCGGCGGGCGCTGGTGCTGGCTTTAACTATTAGGGCGATCACGGCACCAAAGGCGAAACCTCCCACGTGAGCACCCCAAGCGACGCCTGCATTTGGGTTAATGAAAAATTGAGAGATAAACCAGAAAGTCAGGAGCCATTTGGCAGCGATTTCTCGCAGAAAAATGAAGAGAAGTACAAATGCCGTGAGAACGGGAGCGTTGGGAAACCAGACTAGGTAAGCCCCCATTACCCCCGCCACCGCTCCGGAGGCACCGACAAGGGGAATAGTGCTGTCTGGCTGGAGGCCAACATGAGCAATTGTGGCGACAACACCTGCCAAAAGATAGAAGACTAGGTAACGGAAAATACCAAGCCGATCTTCGATGTTGTTTCCAAAAATCCACAAAAATAATATGTTTCCACCTAGATGCAACAAGCTTCCGTGAAAGAACATTGAGAACAACACGGCAAGCAACACGCGTTTATCGGGGAAGATCGGAGCGCTTTCTCCAGGCGGATCGCATGGAGAAATGTCAAGCATGGATGCGTCGACCGTAAGGGCGAGTTCTTCTGGAGAGATGGGTTTACCCGTAGTTATTTCACAGGGAATAGCGGCGTACTCGTAGTTAAATCTTGCAACCGATGAATTGATGTCTTCGGCAGGCCCCCTTCCTAAGAGCTCTAGTCCTTGAGGCTGCACAAGCAGGTAGATGCCAATATTGAGAGCGATTAGAACAAGTGTGATGATGGGAGTTTTGTGTGTCGGGTTGCGGTCACGCAGTGGAATCACCTTATTTATGCTAGCGAACTAGCCTCGTGGGGTTGTGACGACTCGCCGCCGGCTAGATCTTGAGATGGTGCGTCGAGGGCTGGCCCCAAGTCGAGAGCAAGCTCAGTCTCAGGTGGCATCTGGTGTGGTTTTGGTTAAAGGAGCGGTAGCAGATAAGCCCTCTCGTCTCGTTGGTATCGATGAACCGATTGAATTGCAGGGCCCCCCGGCACGATTTGTTGGAAGGGGCGGACTAAAACTCGATGCAGCTCTTGACACATTTGCCATCGACGCTGGGGGCCGTCGATGCCTCGATGCAGGCGCATCGACGGGAGGCTTTACGGACTGCTTATTACAGCGCGGGGCTGATCATGTAGTGGCGGTAGATGTTGGTTATGGCCAGATTCACGAAAGGCTACGCAATGACCAGCGGGTGTCGAACTTTGAGCGAACGAACATTAGAACTCTTGATATTGACCAGGTCGGTGGACCTTGTTCAATCGTTGTAGCCGACCTTTCTTTCATTTCGCTTCGGGTTGTTCTCCCTGCTCTCATAAGGGTTTTTGGAGACAGCCCAATATCAGATTTGGTGCTTTTGGTGAAGCCACAATTTGAGGCAGGACGCCGAGAGGCATCACGGGGAAAGGGGGTCGTTCGAGACCCTGAGGTTTGGCGACGGGTGCTCGAAGAAGTAGCTACCGCAGCCGAAGGGCTGGGAGCGGTCATGATGGGGGTAATGGCTTCCCCTATTACTGGAGCAGATGGCAACGTGGAGTTTCTCATGCACCTACAAATGGCGAACACCAAAATGACGAACACTGCTGGGTTGATTTCTTCTCGTTCAGAGAATAACGGCGTGCTGATTGAAGCGGTTGTTGGCGAGGCGAGCGATAGGTACGGCAACTGAGCATGGCAACGATTTCGTTTGTATTGCACCATCAGCGCAGCGAGGCTGTTGAACTAGTTCGCGATGCCACGGCATGGCTTGTAGAGCGCGGTCACGAGGTACGTATTCCAACTGCCGATGCCAAACATGCAGGATTGTTAGATCATGCGTGCAGTGATGAGGAATTACTGCATGATTTAGGTCTAGTAATCAGTCTTGGTGGCGATGGCACGATGTTGCGAGCAGTCGATCTGGTAGCTGATCGGGCGGTTCCAGTGCTTGGCATAAATCTTGGCCAGCTTGGTTATCTAACTGAGGTTGAGCCTGGCGGCCTACGCATGGCATTAAAGCGTTACCTTGCGGGTTCTTACGACATTGAGCATCGCATGCGCCTTGCTGTAACGATTGATGCACCATCGGGTGCTGGTCCTGAGTCGGGAACATTTTCAGCGCTCAACGAGGCAGTTGTTGGCAAGACTCCAGCGGGCCAAGTAGTGCGACTTCGCGCAAGTGTCGATGGTGAATTGATGACGACGTATTACGCAGACGGCATCATCGTCGCCACCCCTACTGGCTCGACTGCATATGCATGGTCAGCTGGGGGGCCGATCATGGCACCTACACACGAGGCTTTGTTACTGACTCCGGTTGCCCCTCATACGATTTTTGACCGCTCCCTGGTGCTCGACCCAACATCGGTGATTCGGCTAGAAGTTGTTGGTGATAGAGCAGCGACATTGTCTGTTGATGGGAACAATCTTGGACAGCTGGAAGCTGGCGATGCAGTTATATGCACGGCGTCTAGCCAGCCAGCGTTACTTGTTACTTTCGGACCTCGAAACTTCATCAAAATTCTAAAAGCCAAGTTTGGCCTCGATGAAAGAACGGGGGCATAGCGAGACATGTTGGTTGAGTTGGCTGTTCGTGACCTTGGCGTGATCGCAGATCTTTCGCTTGTTTTGGGGCCTGGGATGACGGCGCTGACCGGTGAAACGGGGGCTGGAAAGACCTTGGTTGTTGGTGCCGTCGAATTGTTGGTCGGCGGGCGAGCCGACTCCGCAATGGTGCGACATGGGGCGAGCGAAGCGCGCGTCGAGGGCCGCTTCATTGCCGATAATGGAAATGAAGTCGTGTTGGAGCGCGTGGTTCCCCAGCAGGGCCGATCGCGTGCATATGTAGACGGTCGAATGGTCCCAGTTGCAACATTGGTCGAGCTCGGAGCTCTCCTGGTTGATCTACATGGTCAGCACGCTCATCAGTCGCTTCTGGGTCCTGCAGTACAAAGAGACGCTCTTGATCGTTTCGCAAACCTTGATCTTGGAGATTTTTATGAAGCACGAAGCCACCTCTCTGCAATAGACACCGCTCTTGGTGCCATTGGCGGCGACTCGCGCGAGCGTGCTCGAGAGATTGATTTGTTGAATTATCAACTTGAGGAGATCGAGAGAGCAAGCCTCGATGATCCAGATGAGGAAGCATCGCTCGAGCTAGTTGAGGAATCTCTTGCTGATGCCTTTGCTCATCGTGAGGCCTCAGTCCGTGCTCATGACAATCTTGTGCGAGATGGCGGTGTGATTGAACTTGTTGGTGAGGCACTGCATATCGTCGATGGTCGGAATCCTCTTGGAGAAGTCGAAAAGAGGCTTAAGGCGCTGAGTGCAGAACTTGGCGATATAGCTACCGAATTACGCAACATTGATGAGTCTTTAGAAGACAACCCTCAGCGCCTCAGCGAAGTTCGTGAGCGTCGTCAACAACTGCGAGATTTGCGTCGTAAGTACGGTGACACTTTGGGCGAGGTAATGACTTTTGCACAAGAGTCACGGCGTCGTCTTGAGGAGCTGACTTCACATGATCAACAAGTTGCAGATCTTGAGGCACAACGCCTGCAGGCTTTGGAGGCGTTGTGCCAAGCCGCTAGTCGGATTAGCGCAGCTAGGCGTGAAGCGGCCCCACTCCTTGGTATTGCAGTTCAAGATATTTTGGCAACGCTGGCCATGCCACAGGCTCGTTTCCGGGTAGAGGTTAGTGGCGATGCTGGCGAACAGGTGCAGTACCTACTGGCAGCAAATACAGGGGAAGACTTTCTGCCACTGGCGAAAGCGGCCTCTGGGGGCGAATTGGCTCGTACTATGCTGGCATTGCGTTTGGCGCTACTCGCCAGTGAAGGTACTCCTGGCGAGTCGTTGGCAAGTCGATCAACATTGATATTTGATGAGGTTGATGCTGGCATCGGTGGCGAAGCAGCACAGGTGGTAGGCCAAGCGCTTGCATCGGTTGCCAGCGGTGCACAAGTACTAGTCGTAACGCACCTTGCTCAGGTAGCGGCATGTGCCGATGCGCAGATTGCGGTGACGAAGGCCGATGTTGAGGGGCGCACTATCGCGACCGCGAGCGTGATTGATCTAGACGAACGAGTTATCGAGTTATCGCGAATGCTTTCTGGACAACCTGATAGCAATACGGCTCGCGATCATGCAAAAGAGCTACTCGATCTGGCGACAAAGTCACGGTCACTTAGCTGATGGCTCGTCATCTCGACCCTGCAAAGGTGAGTGGCACGGCTCGTGTAAGTCGTCGTACTAAAGACCTCATTAAAGAGTTGCGACCTGGTGATATTGCGGTGATCGATCACATCGATCTTGACCGAGTGGCAGCCGAGGGGTTGGTGGAGGCGAACGTAGCGGCAGTCGTCAACGCTGCATCATCCATTTCGGGCCGCTACCCCAACCTTGGCCCCTTGCTCATTGCTGCGGCAGGGATACCTCTTATCGATGGCGTCGGCCCCGAAGTTATGGACGATGTTGTCGATGGTGAACGTTTGACGATTGATGAGACTCGGCTGGTTTCAGAGAACTGGAGTGGGGTTGGTGAACGCCAGACGTTGGCCACACTTGAGAAAAGCATTGAAGCTGCCAAAGAGACGATGGGCGATGAGTTGGAGCGTTTCGCTACCAACACCCTTGAGTACTTACGTGAAGAGCGCCATCTCATTCTCGACCCACCCCAACCTCCCGATATCGGCATTTCCTTTGCCAATCGTCATGCTTTGGTTGTGGTGCGTGGAGCCGATTATCGAGAGGACCTAGCTGCACTGAAGAGGGGAGGCTACCTAGGAGAACAACATCCCTTACTCATTGGCGTCGACGGCGGAGCAGACGCTCTCTTAGACCTTGGTCATCGACCTGACATCATCATTGGCGACATGGATTCAGTGTCTGAAGCAGCTCTTGGTTGTGGAGCAAAACTAGTCGTGCATGCGTACCCCGGAGGCAGCGCGCCAGGAGCGGAACGTCTTTTGGAACTGGGCCTAAAGCATCACATCTTTGAGGCTCCAGGCACTAGTGAGGACATTGCTATGTTGATGGCTTTTGAGGGGGGAGCATCATTGATCGTTGCTGTCGGAACACATAACTCGATGGTGGAGTTTTTGGATAAGGGCCGAGCTGGGATGGCGTCGACTTTTTTGGTTCGTATGAAGATCGGTCCGATTCTTGTTGACGCCAAGGGCGTTAGTCGCTTGTACGAATCGAGGGTCCGTAAACGTGACATGCTGGCACTTGTTGCATCGGCGATGATCACGTTGTTGGTCGTCACAGCAGTTAGCCAGCCAGCGAGGCTTTTTCTGGAAAGCCTCTGGCTTTCCTTCAAGTAGGTATTCCTTTAAGGACCCGAGACAAAACTACTTGCACGGCCGTTGGCCGAAAGTGAATACACCACAAAGGTTAAACATGTAAGCGCCGAGCAAGTAGTTTTGTCACTGCTCCTAAGCAGAAGGTTGGTTGTTGACATCACATGGTGAACTTTCGGTATCACATCGTTTCGCTCGTAGCCGTCTTTCTTGCACTTGCGATAGGTGTAGTTATGGGAAGTACCGTGATCGATCGAGTCACGGTTGAAACCCTTGAGCGCCAACAAGCTCGACTCGATGGCAATCTCACTAAAGCCCGCGCCGAGAACAACAAACTCAGCAGTGATCTCGACAATCTGCGCCAATCATCCAATCAGCTAACTAAAGAAATAGGTGAACGGCTTTTACCTGGGGTACTTCGCGACGTCCCGGTTCTCTTGATTGGGTTACGAGGCAATGAGCCAGCGGGACAGAAAGAATTGATCACAGCGCTCACTCAGGCAAGCGCACGTGTTCAGCCAACGATGTGGTTGACCGAGCGTTTCAAACTTGCCAAGTCCGATGATCAAAAGGCGTTGGCCGGGCTTTTAGAAGTAGAAGAAAAATCGGCTACTCGTTTGCGGCGCTTAGGCCTTGAACGCATTGGTGCTGTCTTGCGATTGTTGGCGATTGGGGAACCAACGCCTGATTCGGGACTGTTGGAATCGTTGTCTAATGCAGGGTTCATCGAGTTCGATGGTGGAGACACTGATGCTCCTGCAACCATTTTGCCAGGCACTCGCGTCTTGTTGATGGCTGCCCCAGAGGACCAGGCAGATGGTGAACCCAATGCCCCCGTTGTGGCTGCGAACAAAGTGATTGAAGAAACGTTTGGGGTCTTAACGCGTTCTCTTGTCGATGGTTTGGATGCTGCAACTGATTTGCTCGTTGCTGAATCAGTTGCAACTGACCAAATCGAAAGAGCACGCCTTGTGGAGTCACTTCGCGACGACAAAGCATTGGTCGGGCGCTTTTCAAGCGTAGACAATCTCGACGAACCCATAGGCCGCATGGCAATCCTGCTGGCCCTGCACGATCTCGGAGTAGACGGGACCGGACACTATGGCTCTGGCCCCGGGGCCACACGCTTGCTTCCCGCATTGCCCCCACCCGTCCCGAGCATCTAGGCCTTTGGGGTGGGTGGGTTGCCTGCGATCAGCGATGGTGCAGCAAGAAGAGCGATACCGATAACAAGCGCCGGTACGTTGAGCGGGAGGGCAAAATATGTCGGTGTAGCTACTGACAACAACAAGAGCAGTCCCGCCGTGCGGTCATTGTTGAGACGGAGGGCTATGGCACCACCAAGAGCGCATAGTGGAAAGACGATCGAGGCCAGAGCAACGAGAGCCATTGCGTCATCGTTGACATCGGATAAAGCGCTCAGTGCGACAGCAGCGCCAGCAGCCGCCCACACTAAGGATCCAATTTCCAAAACACGGCGACGGTTCACGATGGCCTTCCTCGCTGATGCGAGTGTCTAATTTTATAACGGGGTTTTACGGCCTAGTTGGTCTAGGGCTCGTAGGGGTGCGATGCGACTGATTACGTCGCTGAATGAGACGCGTTCGGCTGCCAGGTTCAAGGCAAAGACCACTACTAAAGCGATAAGACGAAGAGATGGTGGGGTGCTTATGACTAGGGCAAAACCAAGTGCGCCTCCTAGGACGTTGGACCCAGCGTCTCCCAACATGAAACGCTCTTTTAGGTCGCCCACCAACAGACTGAGGCTGGTGCCGAATACTATGGCAGGACCAATGAGATTGTTTTTATAACTCACAGTGGCACCAACGATGACAAATGCGAGTGTCGAAACTTTTATGACTCGACCTGGGGCACGATCAAACAAGTTTCCGAGATTGGCAGCTAAGGCCACGAGCGACGCGTCGCGTAAGAGATATAGAGGGCTGAGATTTTCGCTGCCAGCAAAGAACACGCACACCACCATGGCAATGCATGCACCCCCCAGCAGCTTGAGTCCTCCAGTAGTAAGGACACCGTCGCGCATGGATGTGAGGTGACCTCGGAAACCCCTGATGTCGCTTGTGCCTGCAAGGTCGTCGATCAAACCGAGGAAGCCGAGGCCGATTACGAGAGCGAGAGTGAGGTGCCTATAGGAATCGGCTCCAAGTGTGAGAGAAGGTGCAATTTCGATAGAGGTAATGAATGTGCCAATTAGTGTGAGAAAGCCTTCGGCAACGATTAGCGCCACTGGTAGGACCAAACCAACTGAGGTTGGTAAGACCTTTCCGCTGTAGTTCTCGCGGGCGAAGACTGGTTGATTAAAGATCGGACGCAATGCAGCCAACGTCAGCCATCCGATCAGTGAGCCGCCAATTAAAGCAATGACGAGCCAGAGCATTATTGCTTCACCAGCAGAGTCGGCTCGTCTTTGTCACGTAACGCCAGGAGTGTGAGATAAGGGCCAAGGTAAACGAAGACTAGGGCAGTGACGACAACGCCTGAATCGTTTACGGCGAAACCCAATAGTCCAACTGCAATGGTGCTGATCACCCCTATTCGTCTAGCTGAACCTCGGGGCAACAGCTCGGCTGCTCGGTCGAGATGGACGAGTATGTACAACATGAAGACCGCAGTGATGGGCACCATCCATGCCCATATGGAAGTGCCGAGCACACGGAAGTTTGTTGCGAGTTTTCGTGCGATTGTCGTTCCGGCTGTGTCGTCGCCAGCGAATAGGCCAGCAGCAAAGCGTCCGAGATGTGTGCGAGCCTCTGGGTCGCGCAATAGGTCGAGCCCAGTTGCTAGTCCAAGAAGAGCACCTAGCAAGGCTCCGACGATCAGTATGTGGCGAAGATTCAATCTTCGTCCGCTGAGAGCAATGAGGGTGAGTCCAAAGACCGGTACGAGTGTCAAGATGCCGCCAACGTCATTGCCCAGTTTTGGTGCACCATCACTGATAACGACAATGGCTAGGAAACCAGCGGCACTAAGGAGTGCCTCCTTGCGACGTGGCGCATGTTCAATGTGGAGACATGCAGCAATTGCAGCACAAGCACCAAGTGCCGCAAAGGCTGTATTGCCGATTCCAAAGAAACGTGCCGCAGTATGAAGCGAATAACCGAGCAGGCTTGAATATTGCAATCGTGCGCCCGTTGCTAGGTCTACAACTATTAGTGCTGCCGTTGCGCCTGCAACCCAAGAAAGTGGACTAAGCGTATGGCGCTTGGCCTTTAATGCCAGAGCAGCTATGGCCGCATTGATGATCAAGAGCACCACGATTGCACTATTGCCAAGACGGGAAACCTCGGGAACTGCTCGAAAGAGGAATGTTGCTAAGGGAAAACTTGCGACGGCTATGACAAGAGCCCGCAAGACCTGGCCCGTGCGATTAGTTTCTCGCAAGCGCGATAGGGTGGTCATTGCAAATAGATAGAGTAGTGCTTGGACCACGATGAACGTTATGGCAATTGGGAAATAGATACCCTCTCGAAAACCAGCATCACGATCGAGGTTGTGCAGATAGGTCAAGTCGGGTTTATCGTTCCTGTAGCGAAATGCATGACCGATCATTCCCGTTGGCACTTTGGCCCCGACCGCTTCGAGAATGGTTGGAGCAATATCGGTAACGGTAACCACTCCTAGGCGTTTTACTGAAGGAGACTGAACGTATCCATGATCAAGCCCTGCTCCGGTGGCAAAAAATGGCGTGAGATGCCATCCCTTGGTAGCGGGCGAAACTGATACGACCATTACCAATGCATCTTCTGGCACCAGGTCAAGTACATCGCCAAGTAATTCGTCGCTGCGTTTCAGGGCATTGATTCGATGCGCAGTTGCTGGCTTGTCGAGTGATAAGCGCGCATAGGCAGAAGCTCTATCCATGTCACCTGGGTCGATAGCAACAACATCGGCTCTATCAATTCCGTCTTTGATTGCACTGAGCATTTGAGTTCGATCGAATCTCACCCCAAAGGGTGCATCAGGGTCGGGTCGCAACAGGCCGGCGTCAACGCGTCCGATATCGATGCTTCCATCTCGGTTAACCAGCGAGATGCCAATTGGTCGATTGACCCGATCGTCAGTGGCCACGCTTCTGTCGTCCGCATTACCAATGACGGCTGTCTTTATGCCAGCAATCCTCAGTGCATCACCGAGTGCGCCCGGTTCACTGCTGAGATGTTTGCCCGTGGTTTGGCGCACGACAGTTGGGTAACCCACCACAACTATTTCTCCACTGGATTGTCGGCCCGTGCGACTTTCAGCAATATCTTGCGCCAATCCATTTTCAAGAAGAGCGTCGTAGGGGTAGGCGGATGCCCCGGCGATGGAACTGGCACGCACGCGGGTGCCCGCATTTAAAGACGCATATCCTTCCGTTGTCGAGGGTCGACCAGACATGGTCCTTACGCTCATGGCGGCGAGAGCCCCTTCTTCGACAAGTCGATCGAGATTGGGTGTATTGCCGCTATCAAGATCTTCAAAGCTGAGATGAGAAACTCCAAAGAGCACAACCTTCGATGGTTTTGTCCCAAGACCTTGGCTTGCAGGTTCCCAGCGTCCGCCCGACCACTGCATCCACAACATAAACATGGTGGCAACGAGCACGATCACAGCCATTCGAAGGCGAGCACTTGTGAGTCGCACCCAGAGCGCTCGCACGATGTCGACCCCCTGGCGGCCACGATGACGAAAACCAGCTAAACGTCTTCCGGTGTGTTGATGGTCTATGTCGACGGGCAACTCAATGACCCGAGCGCCATTTCGCACGGCATCAATTGTGAGTGCAGTTTCTAGGCCAAAGCGCGGCGCAAGTTCGATCGAGCGCAAGAGTTCGCCACGAATAGCTCTTTGGCCTGATAGGGGAGCGATTGGCTCAAACCCACAAGCGCGACGAATACCGGCAGCCGAGATGTTCCTGACCAGGCCAAAGCCTCCTTTTGAACCCGCAGAAGGAAGCACCCCAATGGTCATATCAGCGTTACCGTCGATAACCGGACTAAGCAGAGCGCCAGCAGCGCTTGCAGATTGGCCAACATCGGCATCAATCATCAGATAGGTACTGGCAAGAGGTGCAGCGGCAACCCCAGCCATTACAGCGCCAGCTTTTCCTCGGTTAACCGACAGGCGCAACACATCGGCTCCAGCTTCCTTTGCGCGATCAGTGGTGTCATCCGTTGAGCCGTCGTCGATGACTAGCACTCGTTCGATGCCTGCAATCGAGTGGGCTGCTGTCACTGTAGCGGCGATGGATTTAGCAGAATCTTTCGCTGGTATCAGTACCACAACACCTATCGCATTCAACGTTGTCAAGCAGTTGCCTCCTGGCGGCCATGTCGGGTTCTTAGTTCTGGAGAACCAAGAACGAATTGCACGACAGCGTAGATGGCGATGCCCGCAAACCCGGCCACGGTGACGGTAATGGCAGTGCCGAGGCGACCTTCAAGCGTGAGAGATTCAGCGAGTAACCATGCGCTCATGCCAGCCGGCACTGAGGCGCTACACGCACGCGCTAGCGAGGCGGTAACTCTTAGGCTTTCGGGAAGTCGTTTCGTGATGATTAGAAGAAGTATGAGTGACCCTGCGATTTGTACGATTGAGTGTGCAAGGCCAAGCGATGCAACTCGATCTATGCCATTGGTAGAGCTTGACCACCACAGCATCAGAATCGTTCCTGTTGCGGCCATAAAAAGGTTGATCAAAGTTGGAGTGCGAGTGTCTTCTTCGGCATATGAGGCTCTTGTTAAGAGTTGAAATGCAGCATAACCCATGAGCCCGATGGAGTAACCAATAAGGGTTCTCGCAACGAGTTCGACGTTTGTAGACAGAGCGCCAAACGAAAGCATTTCAATCATTGGCTCAGCAAGTGCGATTAGTAACGCAGAAGCAGGCAGAACGAAAAAACTGAGCTGGCACAGTCCTTTTCCGAGGTGTTGGCCAAATGCTGCTTTGTTGTTGGCATGAGCATCACTTGAAAGACGAGGGAAAAGTGTCGTGAGAATTGGATTGCCCACTAATGCATATGGCAACAAGAAAAAGGTAAACGCAATCTGATAGGCAACCGCTCCGCCCTCCATTCGGTTCGCCAAAATCAAAGTGACAGCGAGCAAAACTTGGGTGAGTCCGAGGTATCCAGCGGCCCATGTGCCCTTCTTTGCCATAGCCCGTAGCTCTTCGTGGCGTGGTTGCCATTTTGGTCGCAAGCGAAAGCCTGCTCGCCATGCAGCAACGGTAGGTACCATCGTCATGCCAACGACTCCCAAGGTTGTTCCAATGGCCAAGATGAGTTTTTGACTAAGAGGCAAGGTGAGCGTTGGAGTTTCAGCACGCATCATCCAAAACATCGCCATGGTGGCCACAACGATGAGATTATTGAGAGCTGGTGCCGCTGCTGGAGCGCCAAAGCGGTGATCAGAATTGAGCAGCCCCGTTGATATGGCACCTACTGCGTAGAGTAAAATCTGAGGTAAGAAAAACCAGAGAAAAAAGGTGCCGAGCGCAATTTGTTGTTCGCGTACAACGGGGTTCTCTACTGTCACGGTGATCAGGCTCATGATCCATGAGCCCCCGAAGATCCCCATCACCACAATCGGCCCAAGGACTGCGAGCAATGTACCCAGAATGGCGTTGGCAAGCCCTGTGGCTTCACTGCGATTGTCACTAGCGATGTGTTTCACAAAAGCAGGAATGAGTATAGACGACAAGACTCCTGCTGCCAGAAGTTCGAAGAGAATGTTCGAAACGAGATTGGCACTTTGGTAGGTATTGCCCAGAAAGGTTGCGCCTACGGCAGAACCAATCGCCAAGACACGCATGAAACCAGTGAGGCGCGAAACTAGATTCCATAACGAGACAGTTAGAGCACCCATAAGGTGAACTTATCCGATGAAGCTCCTCTCGGGTCCTAATCAAGTGGTTCGCGGGGTTGGGCCACGACTGCGATACCCTGAAAACCCGAAGTGGTGTACTCGACACCGCGGTCGGGAGGCTCGTGACTAAGCACATTTTCGTTACTGGTGGAGTGACAAGCTCATTGGGTAAAGGGCTGACGGCATCTTCGCTCGGTAGGTTGCTTAAGAGCCGAGGCCTCCGGGTAGTTTTGCAAAAGCTTGACCCGTACATCAACGTCGACCCTGGCACGATGAACCCCTTTGAACACGGCGAGGTTTTTGTCACCGACGATGGCGGCGAAACCGATCTTGATTTGGGTCACTACGAACGCTTCATTGACGAAAACCTGTCGCAGTCATCTAATGCCACCACGGGCTCGATTTATCAAACAGTCCTTGCCGCCGAGCGACGAGGCGATTTCCTCGGTAAAACCGTGCAGGTTATTCCTCACATCACTGATGAGATCAAGCGTCGCATTACCCGCCTTGCGACTGACGATGTTGATGTAGTTATTACCGAGGTGGGCGGCACCGTGGGAGACATTGAGATTCTTCCCTTCCTCGAAGCAATTCGTCAGTTCAGAAAAGACGTTGGGCGACAAAACGTTTGCTACGTACACGTAACGTTGGTGCCATTCATTGGGCCATCTGGCGAGCAAAAGACCAAACCCACGCAGCACTCGGTTACCGAATTACGCAGCCGAGGTATTCAGCCTGACGCTATTGTTTGTCGTAGTGAAATGCCCCTGTCGTTGGAGTTGAAACGCAAGATCTCGAACCTGTGCGATGTTGACATGGCGGGCGTGGTCAACGCTGCTGACTCGCGCAACATCTATGAAATCCCACTTGTGCTTCATGACGAAGGACTCGACGATGAAGTGTGTCGCATACTTGGCATTGAAGGCTCGGCAGATCTCGCACCCTGGACTGCACTTGTAAAGCGGGTAGAGGCGGCAACAGAGCCTGTAAAGATGGGATTAATCGGTAAGTACGTCACCCTTCCAGATGCTTATTTGTCTGTTGCCGAAGCACTTCGCCACGGTGGTTTTCATCATGGAGCGAAGGCTTCCATTGAATGGATTCAAGCTGAGGAGATCGAAGGCCTCTTGGCCGACGGACGCCTTCGTGATCTCGATGGCATTGTGATTCCCGGAGGTTTTGGTGAACGGGGAATTGAGGGAAAGATTGCGGCGGCAACCTACGCACGAGAACACGCCATTCCATGTTTGGGCTTGTGTCTTGGTATGCAGGTGATGGTGGTTGACTTTGCCCGCAATGTTGCAGGCCTTAATGGTGCAAACTCCAGTGAGTTCGACCGAACCTCGCCATACAAGGTCATTGATCTCATGGATACCCAACGTGACGTGGTCGATATGGGTGGAACGATGCGCTTAGGCACCTACCCAGCAGCGCTTACGCCTGGTTCACAGGTTGCCGAGGTTTATGGCAAAGAGCTGGTTTATGAGCGTCATCGACACCGTTACGAATTCAACCCTAAACATCGTGCTCGTCTTGAAGAAGCCGGTCTTGTTTGTTCTGGCGTTTCTCCCGATGGTCGTCTCGTGGAGTTCATTGAGCTTCCAGATCACCCGTTTTGGGTTGGGACTCAGGCGCACCCAGAGTTCAAGAGTCGTCCAGATCGGCCAGCTCCACTTTTTCGGGCCTTCATGGCAGCAGCACTTGAACGGGTAGAGGGTCGCCACCCTCGTCTTGTTGATCTAAAAGAGTTGGGATCAACCACTGAGACTCCAACAAGGTGAGTGGGTTTCGCAAGCTTAGTGAGCGCCTCATCCATAGTGGCCACACAATCAGCCTTGCCATTGGTAACTTTCGTGACCCGTCTGGCCATGTTCATGAGCGTGAGGTCGTTCATCACCCCGGTGCCGTTGGCATGGTCGCACTTCTTGATGACCACAAAACAGTTGTACTTGTACGCCAATATCGCAGTGCTTTAGATGCCGAGTTGTTAGAAGTGCCAGCGGGCAAGCGTGATGTTAAGGGTGAGCCTCCCGAGGTAACTGCAGCACGAGAACTTGAAGAAGAAATTGGCTACCGGCCTGGGCGACTCATCAAGTTGGCAGAGTTCTTCACTTCGCCGGGCTTTTGTGATGAGCGAGCAATTGTTTATCTTGCTCTTGATTTGCAGCCTGGAAAGGCGGCCCCCGAGGGTCCCGAAGAGACACACATGACTATAGAGAAGGTGTCGCTTGATGATTTTGATGCCATGGTCGCCGACGGAAGACTTTGTGATGCCAAGACCATCATTGGGCTGAGCCTTACTCGCAGCTATCTTGCCGAGGTCGCCATGTTTGACATCCCAGGGGCCGCTTCGTGATAATCGGTATTCCTGGCGAGGTAAAAGACAGTGAACGTCGTGTCGCTCTTACCCCAGATGGAGTTCGAGAGCTGGTGGCAGCTGGCCACCAGGTACACGTCGAACAAGGAGCGGGCGAAGGCTCGTCTATTCGTGACAATGAATACGTAGACGCAGGTGCCAAGATCGTGAGCACTGCCGATGCATGGGCAGCGGAACTCGTGGTCAAGGTAAAAGAGCCCCTGGCCTCAGAGTTTGCATATCTGCGTGATGACCTCACACTCTTTACTTACTTCCATCTGGCTGCTTATCCCGAGGTGGCAGATGCTTTATTAAATGCCCAAACCACCGCACTCGCGTATGAAACGGTTCGCCTTTCCACTGGAGCCTTGCCCTTGCTTGCACCTATGAGCGAGGTTGCGGGTCGCATGGGCCCTCAAGTTGGCGCTCACTGGCTTGAGGCCGAAAACGGTGGGCGAGGTGTCTTGTTGGGGGGAGCGCCAGGAGTTCGTCCTGCTCGGGTTGTAATTGTCGGTGCTGGAAATGTGGGTTGGAATGCTGCGTGGATTGCTGCTGGCATGGAGGCAGAGGTGGTGTTGCTCGATAAAGATCTCGACCGACTTCGCTGGGTTGACCAGATCCACAAGGGTCGCATCATGACGCTTGCCTCGAACCGGGGAACCCTGGAACGCTCCATTGCGAAGGCCGATCTTTTGATTGGGGCGGTATTGGTGCCTGGTGGCCGTGCGCCTCAAGTCATTACCCAAGAGATGGTTGCTGGCATGAAACCCGGTGCGGTCGTTGTCGATATTGCAATTGACCAGGGCGGCTGTGTCGAGGGCATTCGCGAAACATCTCATACGAATCCCGTCTATGAATCCCATGGCGTTATCCACTATGCCGTGGGCAATATCCCAGGTGCCGTTCCTCACACCTCTACTTATGCGCTTACCAATGCAACTCTTCCTTATGTAGTCAAAGTGGCCAATCACGGGTTGCGTGCGGCCGTGCAAGGCGACTCAGCATTGTTAGAAGGTGTCAATGTTGTTAGCGGCGAGGTCACAAATGCAGCAGTAGCCGAGGCTATTGGTCGTGTTTACTACGAACCCCTGTCGTTAATCCGCTGACTTGATGATTTGATAGGTTCGATGCCTCGCAGCACCCCAGATCCAGCCACCTCGTCCATACGGCTTCCATTGGTAGCCGAGGAATATCTGTCGTGGCTAGGTGCTGAACGTGGTCGCTCACTCAATACCTTGAGCGCCTATAGACGCGATTTGTTGCTCTACGCAAAGTGGCTCTTTTCAAATCATCTTGATCTGCTCGGCGTGGCCCCATCAGATATCGAATCGTTTGTTGGCTATTTACGTGAGCTGAAAAAGGCCCCTGCCTCAGTCGCTCGTACGTTGGTTGCCGTACGGTCCCTACACCGCTTTCTTGCTGAAGAGGGCCATGCCAATAGCGACCCCGCCATGGTGGTGGCCGTTCCTCGCGTTCCACAAGGGCTTCCGAAGGCGCTTCGAGAAGAAGAAGTTGCCACACTCATTGCCCGTGTGATTGGCAACGATGCCATTGCACTTCGTGATCGAGCGATTCTTGAGGTGCTCTATGGCACTGGACTACGTATCTCAGAATTAGTTGGTCTTTCGCTTAGCAATCTTGACCTCAAAGGGGGAACGCTGCGAGCGATTGGCAAAGGTGACAAAGAACGCATCGTTCCCCTGATTGGCTTGGCGCACGAGACGATGTCGGCATGGCTGTCATCAATGGGTCGTGATGAATTGATTCCAGAGCGATGGGCACGTCGTGGAGACGCCGAAGCAGTGTTTCTTAATAGCCGGGGTGGGCGATTGTCGCGCCAAGGTGCTTGGGGAATCGTGAAGCGCTATGGCGATCTCGTTGGTTTGGGTGAGCGACTCACGCCCCATGTGCTGCGCCATTCGTGTGCGACTCACATGCTTGACCACGGGGCAGATATTCGTGTTGTTCAAGAACTTCTTGGTCACGCTTCTATCACCACCACCCAGGTGTACACGATGGTAAGCACCGAGCGATTACGGGCCGCATATGAGGCTGCCCATCCACGTGCAGCGGGAAAGCCCACAAGTTCGCTACCCTAACGAGATGGCAGACACTGAACTTCAGGTAGCCCTACGCTCTGCGCTCGAAGAATTGCAAGCTCATCTTCGCTCTCAGATCGCCGAACTGGGGGTTGGGTCCGATGGCATGCCTTTCGACGAGAACTTTGCCGATTCGGGTCAAGTTGCAGCTGAACAAGGGGAGTCACGCTCGCTTTCCAATCAGCTTCACGACACCCTTAGCGAGGTTGAGCGGGCGCTCGTTCGTTTGGACGAAGGCACATACGGCACATGCCTTCAGTGTGCGAAGGTCATTAACGAGGCCCGGCTTGAGGCAATGCCAGCCACGCCCTACTGCATTGATTGTGCCTCCACTCCTGCCAGTCGCTAGCGGTATGAGCATTAGGGCCTGAGATGAAACAACTTGGGCGGCCAGAGGCTGAATTGTGAGCCCCGCTAAGGAAAACTTGTGATGTGCCGCGCAAGTTGTTTCATTACGGGTCCCTAACCTGTGAAGGTTCGTTCGGTCCTGCATTTGGTGCGCCGATTCTTCGGAGCTCTTCATCCAGGTGATGCTGGGCCAGAAAATACCGCTTGGGCATTGAATGTGATGTTGCCAGGCGAACAAGCGCTATGGCGACAGATGAGCAAGCCCGATCAGCGCCATAGTGCAGGGGTTGCTCGCAAGGTTGAACATGCAATTGGTGAAGGTGTCGAAAGGCCAGTCTTGGCTGCTGCTTTATTGCATGACGTTGGGAAACTTGAGGCAAACCTCGGCACCTGGGCTCGTGTAGTCGCCACACTCGTCGGTCTTATCGTTGGCAAAGGTCGAACCCGTAGATGGATAGATCGCGGTAGCGGCCCTATGTATCGGGTGGGCATCTATCACGCCCACCCCGAGAGAGGCGCAGCGCTACTAACCTTTTCAGGAAGTGATCCACTAACAATCGCATGGGCACGCCAGCATCACCTGCCACCTGATCGATGGACTGTCGACCCACTCATAGGCCACGTATTAAAAAATGCAGACGATGATTGAGCAAAAAAATTCAGCTAGGAAAATGAGGGCATATCCCCATTTTTAGGTCATTGACCTGTTATACGTTACATATCGCATATTGCGTCAAACTGACGCATGGCTAAGGGAGGGAAGTCACCGTCGTGTCTCGACTTTTAAATGAGCCAACCAAGGGGCGGAGATCTAGGCATCTTCTCGCTTTATTAGGGACAGGGTTTTTTGTTTCAATGATGAGCGCTCAAGGGCTTCCGGCCACTGAGCAGGCTGTTTCTGGGGCAGCTGCTGGAGACCCAATAGGTTCATTCGATGGAATCAGGATGTCACCTGGCGGCATTAGTGTGACCGGATGGGCTCTTGACCCAGATTCGACGGCACCTCTTGATATCCACGTTTATATCGATGGCGGTTCTCTTGTTACCGGTACTGCTGATGAAACTCGGCCAGACATTGGCGCGATTTTCCCTGCCGCAGGAGAAGAGCATGGGTTTGATATATATCTTAAGACTGGCTCTAAGACCAGCGGCAATGTTTGCGCCTACGCTTTGAACAAGAGCGATACGGCAGGCTCCAATGTCCTCATTGGGTGCAAGGATTTGGTTCTACCGAATGGCCCTATTGGATCATTTGACCTTATTACTATGGCTCCAAATGATTTCAGTAATATCGTGGGTATTTGGGCAACGGGTTGGATTATTAGCCCTAGGAGATCAGAACCTACTGATCTCCATATCTATGCTAATGGAGTTTTTGCAGGTAAGTTCACTGCTGATATTCCTCGTGAAGACATTGGGATGGCTTTTTCTGATTTTGGTGAAGAACATGGTTTTGATGAATTTATATCCTTAAGTGCCGGAACTCATGAAATATGTGTTTATGCAATTGGCGCACCTAATACAACCATTGGATGCAAAACTGCTACTCTTTCAAGCGACCCAATTTCCAGTCTCGATCTTGTGACACGGGTTCCAGGAGGAATAAGGGCTGCAGGTTGGGCAATAGATCCTGATACCTCTGATTCGATACCTCTGCATTTCTATGTTGACGGAGCTTTTATTGGTGAAACATGGGCAGAAGACGAGCGTTCGGACATAGAAAATGTATTCCCAGAGTATGGGCCGTACCACGGTTTTGACGTCTCCTTTTCTTCTGATCAGGCTCCACACAATGTGTGCATTTATGCCATATCCCAGGGTCAAGGGGCAAACACTTTGGTTGGCTGTAGAATCATATAGATAGTGACGTCACGATGTTAGATTTTGAATTGTAATACGACTAATGGAAATCTCTGTCTTTACACCATAAAGGATACCAGCACTGCAGGGGTCCAATGCTTTACTTGGATGCAAAGAAATGTCTCTACCAACCGCACCATTTGGGTCACTAGATGGCGTTTCAATGGCTCCAGGTTTCATTAAAGATCCAAAGGATTCCAAAAAATTTATAGAAACTGTTGGCGCTTGGGTAGATGGATGGACAATTAATCCTAAGAGTGAAGACTCTATTACAAACTCATCTTTACCTGGATGGAAAAATAGTAAAGGTAACAGATGCTGGTGTATCAATAGATGCTGATGAATATCGTGAAGACATAGATGTTGCCTTTCCAAATTTCGGTGGAAGTCATGGCTTTTCAAGCTTTATACCTTTAGATGCAGGTGAGCACACTATCTGTGTGTATGGAATTTCCTCCGGCAATAATTCCACCCTTGGATGTAAATCCATCACCGTCTCAAATAACTCTTTGTCTAGTCTTGATATGGTCTCGAGGATTCCCGGCGGTATAAGAGCTCAAGGTTGGGTGTTAGATCCTGATATTTCTGATTCAGTACTTCTTCATTTATACGAAGACGGAATTTTTATTGGTGAGGTTTATGCAGAGGATGAACGTTTAGATCTTGAGAATAGTTATCCATTTGATGGGCCATACCATGGTTTTGATGTAACGTTTGTGGTTGACTTACTTCCGTGTAACGTATGTATATATTCAATAGCAGAAGGGAAGGGGTCCAACTCTTTAGTGGCTGACATGAAACAACTCGCGCGGCCGGAGGCCGAGTTGTGATACCCACCAATGAAAACTTTGAAAGTGCAGCGCAAGTTGTTTCATTGCGGGCACTTAGGACGAAAGTAGCCCCATTGCTTCTCGGGCTTTTATGAGGTTTGGGCCAGCTATAGAGCGAGCTTTGTTGGCACCTGCACTTAATACAGACAAGACGTGGTCTGGTGTGTTTATGAGTTCGTTGTAGCGGTGTTGAACGGGTGCGAGGTAAGCGACTACGGCCTCGGCTACGTCTTTTTTTAGGGCACCATATTGGCTGTAGTTGGCGGCTAGATCGGTTGGGGTGCCGCTGATGCAAACGGCGAGTAATTCCAAGAGGTTCGACACGCCTGGTTTTATTTCTCTATCAAAACGCACTTCATTGTCGGTGTCGGTTACTGCTCGCATAATTTTCTTAGTGATGAGTTCGGGGGCCTCGAGGGCGAGAATCTTTCCTTGCGGTGAGCTACGTGATTTAGACATTTTTTGTGTCGGGTCTTGAAGATCCATAATTCGGGCACCTACTCCCGAAATGGCTGCTTCGGGAACCACGAACGTCTCGCCGTAACGAGTGTTAAATCGTATGGCGAGATCACGACATAGCTCTAAATGTTGTCGTTGATCGTCACCCACCGGTACTCGATCTGCCTGATAGGCAAGGATGTCAGCCGCCATAAGAACCGGGTAGGTGAAGAGACCAACTCGGGCAGCACCCTCATCTCCAGCGGCGGTTTTGTCCTTGAATTGGGTCATACGACGTAACTCGCCATATGAGGCAACGCATTCAAGTAGCCATGAAAGTTCCGTGTGTTGAGGTACATGGCTCTGAACAAAAAGAGTGCATACGTCAGGGTCAAGTCCGCTGGCGAGCAAGAAGGTTGCCATTTCCAAAGTTTTGGTTCGCAATAGGGCGGGGTCTTGCTCACTCGTCAAGGCGTGGAGGTCGACGACGCAAAAAAAGCTGTCGTGTACGTGCTGGTCGTCAGTCCAGTGGCGAACAGCCCCCACGTAGTTGCCAAGATGAATTTCGCCTGTGGGTTGAATGCCTGAGAGCACGCGGGTCATCTCGACAGCGTATGCATCGCTGGCCAGGTTACTGAACCTAGAATGTGATGATGCCCTACGCAGTCACCACGACAGTCTTTGAAGGGCCCTTCGACTTGCTCTTGCACCTCATCATGAAAGAGCAAGTCGATCTCTACGAAGTGTCACTCTCGACCATCGTCGATGCTTACCTTTGTGAGCTTGAGCGCATGACTACGGCTTCGGAGACTCTTGACCTTGAGGTGGCAACTGAGTTTCTGCTGATCGCCGCCACCCTTGTTGAGCTGAAGACCCGAAGACTTTTGCCAGGACGTGATGACGTCGACCTTGACGATGAGTTGGCGCTTTGGGAAGAACGTGACGTGTTGTTGGCACGTTTGCTCGAATGCAAGACCTTCAAAGATGCCGCAAGCGTGCTTGGAGCTTTGGCTACGACGGCCGGTCGTTCTCACCCTCGCACGGCCGGAGTCGATGAACGCTTCATCAATCTGGTGCCCGATCTGCCTACTGGTGTGACGCCCATGCAATTAAGAACCGCTTTCTTGCGTGCAGCCACCCCAAAGCCTGTGCCTCGGGTTGATCTGGCCCACATGACCATGATTCGAGCAACTGTTGCCGATGCGGTTGCTGAACTGATTGATGAGTTGCCAAGAGTCGGGCGCATCTCGTTTAAACGCCTCACGGGTGAATTGGTCGAGCGCCTAGAGGTAATTGTGCGCTTCTTGGCAATTTTGGAACTTTTCAAACAAGGACTTATCGACCTTGAGCAGGCCATAACTTTCGGCGATATCGAGGTGGTCTGGCAAAATCGCACCGTTGATCTAACCGATGGCCTAAATGATGGAACCGTTGATCTGACTGGCGTTGATCTCACCGATTATGCACTTGCTGGCATCGACACTTATGAGGGATGAAAATGGAGCTTGATCAGACACCTTCTCTTGAGGTGAGCCGGGCACTTGAGGCCGTCTTGTTGGTTGCCGATCAACCAGTAGAGCCAGGTCTTTTGGCTCAGGTTTTAGATATCGAGACCCGAGAGGTTGATGAGCTTTGCGCTTCACTGGCGGCACGGTGCGAGGAAGAAAAGCGGGGATTTGTTCTTGTAAAAGTTGCTGGTGGCTACCGCTTTCAGAGCGCCTCGGACCTCTCTGGTTATGTGGAGCGTTTCGTACTCGAGGGCCAGTCTTCACGGCTTTCTGCAGCGGCATTAGAGACCTTGGCGATTGTTGCTTACAAGCAGCCCATTTCTCGTGCTCAGGCTGCAGCAATTCGTGGGGTAAATGTCGACGGCGTTATGAGAACCTTGCAACAACGTGGTTATATCACCGAGGTCGGTCGCGACTCTGGACCTGGCCAGGCCTTGCTGTTTGGTACCAGCACGACCTTTCTTGAATGGTTGGGCTTAAATTCGCTTGCTGATCTGCCGCCTTTGGCGGAGTTTGTCCCGGGCCCAGAAGTCGTTGAGGCGCTAGAGGTTGGTCTGCGGTGGGACGATGCTGACCTTGCGAACGATGCTGAGCAAGGGTTAGGCGTTGACGATGATGAGGGTTTCCAATCGTTGACTCTGTAGATCTTCCCGATGGTGAACGACTTCAAAAGGTGTTGTCGCGTGCGGGTTTTGGTTCTCGGCGTGTGTGTGACGAACTAATCGAAGAAGGCCGGGTAACTGTCAATGGCGTGACCGCTAACCCGGGATGTCGAGTAGATGTCGAGACTACCCAAATAGCAGTCGATGGAGTTCCGGTTTCGGTGCTAGATGGACTTGTGTACTACTTGCTCAATAAACCAGTCGGCGTCATCTCAACAGCAGATGACCCACAAGGTCGAGCGACGGTTGTCGAGTTGGTGCCAACAGAACCCAGAGTGCACTCAGTAGGGCGTCTCGATGCCGACACCGAGGGTCTTTTGTTATTGACGAATGACGGCGAGCTGACGTTTCGCCTCACGCATCCCAGCTTTGGCGTTGAGAAGGAATACCTGGCCGAAGTTAAAGGAACGCCTACCCGAGCAGCGCTTCGCAAACTCCGAGAAGGAGTAGAGCTTGAAGACGGCATGACGAGCCCTGCCAAAGTTTCACTCACGCCGCCGCATCTATTGACCATCACGATTCATGAAGGCCGAAATCGCCAAGTCAGACGCATGTGTGAAGCAGTAGGTAACCCCGTGGTTCGCCTAGTGCGTACTCGCATCGGTCCCCTCGCAGATCGTCGTCTTCCACCTGGGTCATGGCGTGAGCTAACACAAGACGAAGTCCGTTCACTTGAATGCGCTGTCGTCGAAGCAAACGCCAGTCCTAACGCTGATATGACGACTCCCTCGAACTAGCATCAACGACGTGCCTGATGCATTGCGTGCTATTCGTGGCGCCACGACAGTAGATAGCGATACCCCTGAAGATATTGACGCGCGGGTTGTCACATTGTTGAGCGTTATGTTGGAACGCAACAACGTCAACCACGAAGACCTTGTGAGCATCGTGTTCACCGCAACCGATGACATCCATTCAAAGTTTCCCGCTGCAGCGGCGCGTTTGATTGGCCTTGGTGATGTGCCGCTACTTTGCGCTCGTGAATTAGAGATCGAATGCGGCACCCCTCGTTGTATTCGCGTCTTGATACACCTGACAACACCACTCGGTCGTTCCGAGTTACGTCACGTTTACCTTGAGGGGGCAAAGGGACTACGTGATGACCTCCCCGGCTGAGGATGTGTCACGACGAGCAGGTGTCGTCGGCATTGGACTCATTGGCGGCTCGATCGCCATGGCATTGCGCTCTCGTGGTTGGCACGTCACGGGTTTCGATCAAGATGCAGTGCGGGTTAAGCGCGCCGTTGAACTTGGAGCGCTCGATGCCACAGGTTTCGATGATGATGCGGAGATCACTTTCATCGCAACGCCTGTAGGGGCTGTTAGCCAAGCAGCGGCTAAATCGCTTGACCGGGGAATGGGCGTGGTCACTGATGTAGGAAGTGCGAAGCACGCCATTGTGTCGAGCATTACCGACCCACGTTTCGTGGGGGGACACCCCATGGCAGGAAGTGAACAAGAAGGAGTTGAGGGGGCTGATTCTGAGCTTTTTGCTGGATCCGTATGGGTTCTGACTCCCATTGAGAGTACCGACCCCAGCGCCCATGCTCTTGTTCGGTCGGTTGTTGGGTCGCTTGGTGCTGAAGTCGTAGAGCTTGCACCGCAACGACACGATGAGTTGGTTGCCATGGTTTCCCATGTTCCACATCTCGCGGCGGCTTCGCTTATGAGCCTTGCTGCAGAGGGTGCCGAAGAACATCGGGCACTTCTGCGCCTTGCTGCTGGTGGGTTTCGGGACATGACACGCATTGCTTCAGGCCATCCTGGCATTTGGCCAGATATTTGCGTAGAGAATCGTGACGCGATCGTTGATGTATTGAAGAGACTCGAAGAAGAGCTTGCCCAAACGCGTTCTTTGGTTGAAAAAGGTGATCGTGTCGGCCTGTTGAACATTCTTGAGCGGGCACGAGTGGCCCGAGTGAACTTGCCTGCTCGGGTTGTTCGAGCAGCAGAGATGGCTGAGGTGCGCATTCTTGTCCCTGACCGCCCGGGCGTGCTTGCCGAGGTGACAACGCTGGCCTCGGAACTAGGAGTCAACATTGCGGACCTTGAGATTGCTCATTCAGCCGAAGGTGATGCTGGCGTTTTGATATTGGTCATCGAGGGCACGTCGGTCGAACGATTGCGAGGCGGTCTTTCCTCTCGTGGTTATTACGCTTCTACGCGGAGTCTTGTATGACTGTCGATCGGCTGACCGTTACAGGCGGTCCTTCGGTGCGAGGCACGATAAGGGTTCCCGGCGACAAGTCCGTGAGTCATAGGGCGCTCCTGCTTGCTGCACTTGCCGAGGGAACTTCAGTCGTAAGAGGACTCTCTAATGGCGATGACGTTGAGCGCACTCGTGCGGCAATGGCAGCAATGGGGGTGAG
>JBBSKG010000017.1:0-28565 GCA_038256565.1 Acidimicrobiales bacterium
GAGCTTTCTTAGCTGGAGCTTTCTTAGCTGGAGCTTTCTTAGCTGGAGCTTTCTTAGCACCAGCCTTTGGGGCAGCTCTACCGTTCAAAAGATCCTTCAGAACGGAGCTTGGCGTGAACTTCATCGCTGTAGAAGCAGCAATCTTCACTGGGGCTCCAGTCTGAGGATTTCTACCAACACGAGCACTGCGCTTCGATGTTGAGAATGAGCCGAAACCTGGCCAGGCAACTTTGCCACCCTTCTTGGCTTCAGACTGAACTACGCCAAAGAAGGCAGTCACTACTTCTTCAGCCACACCTTTCGTTACGCCTGCTTGACCGGCAACTACGTCGACGAGCTCGGACTTGTTCAAACGCCACCTCCTGAGAATCGTGAACTCACGACCTCGTGAGCCGTCGATACTCTGAACCAAGGAAGTAGCCAGGTCAAGCATTTCCTAATGAAATCAAGGGTTTAAGAAATCACGTAATACTCAAACCCTTTGTTTGTAAGGGTCTATCAAAAAATGCTTACTAATCTATTTTCTTATCAACCACCCCAGCGGCATCAAACGTTGCCATCTCATTCATTACTCTTGCGGCTGCATCTACAACGCTCAAAGCCAGGCAGGCTCCGCTTCCCTCACCCAAACGCATCCCCAAATCAAGTACCGGGTCAAGCCCGAGGTGACTTAAAACCGCTATCGCTCCTGGCTCAACCGATCGATGGCCTGCCACACAACAACCAACAACCTCTGGCTCCATGGCTGCCGCAACCAATAGAGCAGCGTTTGCAATCACACCATCGATTATCACCGGCACGCGCTCTGCAGCTCCAGCGATGATGAAGCCAGTTAACGCAGCAATTTCAAGTCCACCCACTTCAGAAAGCACAGTCAACGGATCACGGCGCTCGCCCAAACGAGCCAGCCCTCGCTCGATCACTGCGATCTTGCGTTCTAACGTGGGGTCATCAATTCCAGTTCCACGACCAGTTACTTCAGCCACGGGGTGCCTAGTTAATGCAGCAATAACAGCGGCAGACGCCGTGGTATTTGCAATGCCCATCTCGCCGGTTACAAGACATCGAGCTCCGTCTGCAACGAGATTGATGGCAACTTCTGCCCCAACGTCAAGAGCCTGAAGCACCTCGTCTGGGGTCATGGCTGGCTCAACACTGAGGTCGGCGGTTCCTGCTCTCAGTTTGTGAATCAACAACCCAGGAGCTGGGTCGAGATGAGCGGCTACCCCTACGTCTACAACGGTCACCGAAGCCCCCATCTGGCGAGCAAACACGTTGATCGCCGCTCCCCCGTCCAAAAAGTTCCCAACCATCTGAGTCGTGACTTCTTGGGGCCAAGGCGTGACACCTTGAGCATGGACCCCATGATCGGCGGCAAATATAGCTACCGCTGCTGGCATGGGACTCGGGGGCGGCACTGTTTCCGAAATCGCAGATAGCTGAATACCTAAGTCTTCGATTCGACCAAGGCTGCCCGCTGGCTTGGTCAAACGAGCCTGTAGGGCTTCGGCTTCTGGTATTGCCGAGCTATCTAACGGACGTATGCGTGCACGGGCATTAATAAAATCATTCATCGGGGTAAAAATTCCTTCATAGTTGTTGGTGAAAGTTCGTCAAGCGTGAGACAACGTGCCCCCATGGCATTCGCAATACTCGAAGCAAGTCCTAGACGGGTGAGACCATCTTCGGCATCGACCACAACCGCTTCGATTCGTCTACGTCGAACGGCTACTGCTGCTGCTAGCGCTGAGTCAACTGGATCAACCCCAGAAGGGCCAGATGTTGCCCGCCCGTCAGATATGAGAACTAGAAGCGGCTTATGGTCACCTGGGGTAGATATTGCAAGCTCCATTGCTGCTTGGATCCCAGCCGCCAAAGGTGTCCGTCCTCCCGTTGTTACCGTCGCCAGTCGTGCCCGAGCCACTTCAATGCTGCTGGTCGGTCGTAGCAACACCTCAGCCTCACCATTGCGAAAGGTCACTAATGCCACCCGATCGCGTCGCTGGTAGGCGTCGAGTAAGACCCCTGACAGTGCACCTGAAGCTGCTGCTATTCGGCGCTCTAAGCCCATCGAACCCGAAGTATCGAGCACCAAAATTACGAGGTTGGATGTTTTAGTCTCACGTACTGCCTGTCGAACATCGCCCGGCTCAATGGTTAAAACAGATTCAATGGTGGGGACCAATGACGATGTTTGATTCTTGGCATGTCGCGTAACGCCAGCGCGCATCGTTGCGGCTATTGCCACAGATGACACAGGACCATCGGGAACACGGTCACCAATCAAACGACCGCGATCTCCTACAACCATCGAACGACGCCCGCCCTCAGCGCCGCCATGTTGTCGAGCGGCCTCTAAGTGAACTACCGCTTGTGGCGCAGCGTTGGCCATGGACGTGCCGACACTGCTGGCCTCATTGTCACCGCCTCTATCAGGATGGTTATCGCTTCCTCCTGTTTCAGGTGAAGACTCGTCATCTGGGCCTGATTCATCTGGGCCTGTTTCGCCTGGGCCTGAGCTTGCAGACGTCTTGCTCAGCGCTTCATCAAGTGCTTGGTCAAGGTGACCATCATCAATGCCATGTTCGTCGAAAGGCGAGCGACGTTGCCGGTGCCTCAAGGCAAGCGCTGCCACACGGCGCACATCGTCAGCCGTTGCGTACTCGCGATCTTCCCAACCTGCCAAAGCACCTGCAGTTCTTGCAATTACTAGATCAGCGCGCAAACCCTGCGCTCCTACCGAGGCGCACAAAAAGCTAATTGCCTCAAGCAAATCGTCACTCACCTCACCTGAATGAGCTGTCGCAAGCCTGACCCGCAGGGCCTCTTCTTCATCGGCCCATTTCGCAATAAAGCCTTCGGGGTCAGCGTCATAGGCCAACCGCCGACGCACCGCCTCAGCACGCTCTCTGGCATCAAGGCTAGAAATTACATCGACAGCAAGACCGAAACGATCGAGCAACTGCGGACGCAAATCACCTTCTTCTGGATTCATTGAACCAATAAGCACAAACCGCGCCAGGTGTTGGTGAGAAACACCTTCACGCTCAACCTGATTTATGCCCGAAGCCGCAACATCAAGCAAAACATCAACAAGGTGATCGGCGAGAAGATTCACCTCATCGACATACAACACACCGCCGTGTGCGCTTGCCAAAAGCCCTGGCTCGAAATGCACACCCTTTCCGCCAAGCGCAGCCGCAAGATCAAGAGTTCCAATAAGACGGTCTTCAGTCGCGCCAAGTGGAAGCTCGGCAAATGGGGCTTGATTAGGGAGCACCGCAGCAAAGCCACGGGCCAATGTGGTCTTAGCCGAGCCCTTGTCACCTCGCGCCAATACGCCCCCGATTGTCGGGTCAATGGCGCAGAGAATAAGAGCGAGCTTCAGATCATCGCTTCCAACAACCGCCGAGAAGGGAAAGTGTTTGAGAGGTAAGTGTTTATTAGGAAGGTGTTTCATCTCGACTCCTCCCATCCTTCGCCCTCTAACAAAGCCGAACGCAACACAGCCATGGCCTCATCCGATGCCTGCCACATGCCTCTTTCATTGGCTTCTAGCAACCGTTCAGCAATTGAACGCAGCACCCACGGGTTCGATTGCTCATAGAACTTACGCACCTGCGGGTCTGCGACATAAGCCTGGGTCACCTTCTCGTACATCCAGTCTTCAACCACCTGAGCAGTGGCGTCATAGCCAAACAGATAATCAACAGTTGCCCCCATCTCAAATGCTCCCTTGTAACCGTGGCGCTGCATGGCCTCGATCCACTTAGGGTTGAGCACCCGGGTACGCACCACGCGAGCTGCCTCTTCTGCCAGCGAGCGCACTTTGGGTCGAGCGGGGTCAGAGGAATCACCGAACCAGGCCTTGGGGTTAGCGCCTGTCAGAGCCCGAACCGTAGCGACCATTCCCCCATGTTCTTGGAAGTAATCATCAGAATCGAAAATGTCATGTTCACGATTGTCCTGGTTCTTTACGGCCACCTCAATCGCTGCAAACCGCCGCCGCATGGCGTCTTCAGCAGGCACGCCAAAGCAATCACGTCCATAGGCATAACCCCCCCAAGTCACATAAACCTCGGCAAGATCATCATCACTTCGCCAATCACGAGACTCAATCAGAGGCAGTATCCCTGAGCCATAACCACCAGGCTTAGGACCGAATAGGCGAGGATCATCAGCCCCATGCGCTCGCACAAAGTTTTGATCATCGGGCTCATCGAGAGCAGCGACCAATGCAACTGCATCATCAAGCAATGCAACCACGTGAGGGAAGGCGTCACGGAAGAACCCTGAGATGCGTAGCGTCACGTCGATGCGCGGGCGACCCAGTTCACGCAGCGGAATCGCCTCGATGCCCGTAACCCGACCCGACTCAGTTGCCCAAGTTGGGCGCACGCCTAGCAATGCCAATGCCTCGGCGACATCATCACCAGCTGTGCGCATTGCAGCGGTTCCCCAAATAACAAGGCCCACGGTTTCGGGGTAGCTGCCTTCCTCCTCAAGGTGCCGCGAGAGAACGGCATCAGCAAGTGCTACGCCAACCTGCCAGGCCAAGCCTGAAGGAATGGCCTTCGGATCAACCGAATAGAAGTTGCGTCCAGTCGGCAGCACATGGGCCATTCCTCTTGTTGGCGCACCGCTTGGACCCGCTGGAACGTGACCGCCATCAAGACCGTGCAACAAGTTCTCGATCTCGTCAGTCGTGCGACTCAAGGCTGGCATCAAGCGATCACAAACCCAATGCAGCGTGGATACTTCCCCCTCATAAGACCATTGCGCAGCCTGACACTCAGCCAACCACTGACGACAAAGACTCTCGACGGAATCAATTTCGTTTCGCTGCGCTTCTTCGAGGTTGATGCCCATCGTCTCTGCAGCCATAGCCCGCAATGATGGAGCGTCTGGCCCTTGTGACAACCGGGTGAGCGCCAACACCATATCTAGTTCAGCCTCACCTCTAGGTGCAGACCCAAGCACATGCAGACCACCGCGAATCTGTGCGTCTTTCAACTCGCACAAGTAGCCATCAACGTGCAATAAAAGATCATCGAAATCATCCGGGCCGGGTGCTTCATCTTTTATGCCAAGGTCGCGATGCAACTCGGCAGCCACCAGCAACTCCCACACCTGAGCCCGAATTGCGGGCAGTTTTGCAGGGTCGAGTGCTGCGATTTGAGCATACTCATCGAGCAATGTCTCCAAGCGAGCCAAGTCGTCATAAACCTCGGCCCGAGTCATCGGCGGAAGTAAATGATCAATAATCACTGCATGGGCACGGCGTTTTGCTTGTGTTCCCTCGCCCGGGTCGTTCACCACGAAAGGATAAAACAACGGAAGGTCACCAAGCGCTGCGTCAGAAAAACATGAGGCCGAAAGACCTACGCCTTTACCAGGAAGCCATTCGAGCGTGCCGTGCTTGCCTGCATGAATAACTGCATGCGCTCCCCATTGGGTATTGAGCCAACGGTAGAAACCCAAGTAATGATGGGTCGGAGCAAGATCGGGCGAGTGATAAATAGCAATGGGGTTTTCGCCAAAACCCCGTGGAGGCTGAATAGTGACGAGCACCCCACCAAGATCAAGCCCCGGAAAGATGAGGTCGCCACCATCGGCATAAACCTCACCAGGTGCCTCACCCCAAGCTTGAGTCACACGACTCTGGGCATCTAATGGAAGCGTCGCAAACCATTCTGCATAAGTCTGTCCATCAAGACGCCCGACCGCCTTGTAAACTTGTGAGGCAGTCAAGCTGTCTTGTTCATATGTCAATGCGTCAGCCAACTCAGCCATGAGCGCATCGCCATCATCTGGAACCCTATCGACCCTATAACCCTTACTTGATAAGGCTTTTAACAACTCAATAACACTTGCCGGAGTATCAAGCGCAACAGCATTTCCAAGACGGCTTCGCTTAGTTGGATAGGCCGACAACACAATCGCTATTCGACGCTCTGCTGGCGGCACAAAGCGCATCGAGGCATGGCGAACGGCAACACCCGCAACGCGACTCACCCGATCGACAATCGTTCGATAAGCACTGACTGGCGTACCTAGCTCGGCCCCGTCGTCAACAATCTCCTTGAACGAAAAAGGAACGGTGATAATCCGTCCATCGAACTCGGGAATGGCGACGCCCATAGCAACATCAAGAGGAGTCAAACCTGCGTCGCTGTTTGACCAAATGCTTGCTGAAGTCGTCGCTGCTGGCGCTTGAATGATCGCAACATCGAGCGCTGCTAACGCTGGTGCCTCCCACTGTTCTCCGTCGGGACCCATGGCACCCGATGCCAGAACTGTCGTTATCACCGCATCAACGCCCGCTTCTTTCAACAGTTCGAGCGCAGGGACCTGTCCATCGGCTTCAGGTCTCAACGAGTAGCAATAAACCGGCAGCGCATTTGCGCCCTTGTTTTCAATGGCTTCGCAGAGATCGTCAATGAAACTTGTATTGCCACTGAGTACATGTGCCCGATAAAAGACCACACCAACAGTGGGACGATCGGCCTTTGATGAACGGCTGCCCCAAACTCCATAGCCAGGAACCTCAAGTGGCGGGTCGAAACCAAACCCTTCGAACAACACGGTGTCAGCTACGAAGCGTAAGAGATGCTCCATGTTGGCCAACCCTCCCCGTACCAAATATTCAAAGGCCGTACTTACCGTTGCACTCGGCGCAGTCGAATGGGCCAACAATTCAGCGTCTGGAACGGCTTCGCCTCCAAAGGCCAGTAGCGGCACGCCAGTTTCACGACAGCGACGCTCAAGTTCGTCAAATGACTCCTGCCAGACACGACGACCACCCAACAGGCGCACCATCACCACATCGACACCCTCTATCGAGGGTGCTTGGGCCATGCCATCTGGGTTAGCGGCACGAAGCAGAGGAAAGCCATCGGGTAAGCCCTCGACTAGCGATCGAAGCGCCAAAATCTCGGTGTCAGCATTGGTCAAAAACAAGATCACAGCGGGGCTCCTTGGGCAATGAGTGCTTCTATGGCGTCCAGATCGAGGTGGGCTTCTAACAAGTCAGCGAGCCGATCAAGTTGAAGATTCCGTGCTCCTATAAACGCAACCCCTTGGGGCATGAAGCACTTATCGGAACGTCTCCCAATCTCGATCAAGAAGGTTGCCCGAAATTGATCACTCTCAAAAAGACCATGCAGTGACGTGCCCATGAACCGAGCTTCATCGCCGTCGATCGCACCTTCTTCTTCAGGCTCATCGCCAGCCTGATTTAGGTGCACCCAGGCATGTGCGCCTGGCCCTCTTGTTATGACTCCGTGGTGAATCTCATATCCGTTACAACGCTCATCCATCACCACGCCTTCGCGTTGGCGAGTGATTTTGTGAGGAGCGAACTCAGTTTCGACATCGAGCCAACCAAGCCCCATTACTTTGCCCGCTCCGGACTCAACCTCATCGATGATGTAGTTGCCCATCATCTGGTAACCCCCGCAAATGCCCAAAACAAGGGCTCCTGAGCGCTCAATTGCTTCATCGAGTTTTTGTTCACGCAACCACGCAAGGTCGGCGACGGTGGCCTTGCTCCCAGGCATCACCACAAGGTCGGGGCTTCCCAAACTGGTTGCACTTTCAACGAGACGCACCTCAACTCCAGGTTCAATGGCAAGTGCATCAAGGTCGGTGACATTCGACAACCGAGGGAACCGAATGACCGCTATATCAATTGTTTCTTCAATCTCATTGCTGTCCTCAGCAATCGGCCGTGGTCGTGGACCTGCCAGCGCAAGGGAATCTTCAGCATCAAGAGCAACGTCGGCGACAAAAGGCAAGACGCCAAGCGTGGGCACACCACAGCGCTGTTCAAGCTCTTCGGTTCCCCCCGCCAACAATGACGGGTCGCCTCGGAACTTGTTTATGACGAACCCGCCAATCAGCTTGCGATAATGGTCAGGCAATAACGACACCGTGCCGTAGAGCGCTGCAAACACTCCCCCTCGATCAATGTCACCAACGATGATGGCAGACAACCCTGCCTCATAAGCCACTCGAAGATTCACGATGTCATGGTCCAACAGATTTATCTCAGCAGGACTTCCGGCCCCTTCGATGATGACGACGTCAAAGCGCGAACGAAGGTCAGCAAGTGCGCCAAGCACCGTGTCAAGTAACGCTGGTTTTAGCTCGTGATATTCAGCTGCATCGAGATGGCCAATCGATTTGCCCATAACCACTACCTGACTGGTGCGATCACTAGTGGGTTTGAGCAAGATAGGGTTCATGGCTACTTCTGGCACAACGCCGGCAGCCCAAGCCTGAACGGCTTGAGCCCGACCGATCTCGTGACCATCAGCGGTGACAAATGAATTGAGCGCCATGTTCTGGGCCTTGAATGGCGCGACCCTTACGCCCCTGCGAGCCAAAAGCCGACACAGCCCTGAGGTGACGTGGCTCTTTCCTGCATCGCTCGTGGTGCCGCACACCATGAGTCCGCCATGTAATGGCTTATTTGTCATTAGCTTCACTGACGTCCACGCGTCTTGCTCCGTCCATTGTCGGGTCTCAACAGGTGTCCTGGCTCCCGAATCAACGCTCGCCTCTGGCCTTCCAGCCTTGGGGGCCGTGACCATATAGAAGAGGTTTGCTACTCGGTGACAGTTGCGGGACAGCCCCGGATTCACACCGGTGTTCCCTGCTCAGACCGTCCCAACGATAGGCGACCATTTCCTTTAGCGCTACAGCCACCCCAGCACGACCGCTGCACAGCACTATCTCTGCCAGAGCGCTACGGTGCGAGTCATGGCACGCAAACCCTCAATCGTTCTCATCAACACTGGTCACGGCAAGGGAAAGTCGAGTTCGGCCTTTGGCGTCATGGCGCGGGGGTGGGCGCGGGGGTGGCGCGTAGGCGTGGTTCAGTTCGTCAAGGGCGGAAAATGGCAAACGGGCGAACGCAAGCTTGCTGACCATCTCGAAATCGAGTGGCACACGCTTGGTGACGGGTTCACCTGGGAGTCAACTGATTTGGACGAGACCGCTGCCAAAGGACGTCACGCCTGGGAAGTTGCCCGAGCAAAGTTGGCCTCAGGAAATTACGACCTCTTGATACTCGACGAGCTGACCTATGCCGCCAAATATGGATGGGTTCCAGTAGAAGAAATCGTCGCTGGCGTAACCGAGCGAGCCGAGCGCACCAACGTGGTCATCACCGGTAGAGACGCACCCGAAGAACTGATAGCCATCGCCGACACAGTCACTGAAATGCGCAAAATCAAACACGCCTACGACGAAGGCATCAACGCCAAAAAGGGCATCGAGTACTAACGGGTTAGAACTAACGGGTTAGATACCCTCGTACCTTACATTTAATCCGCCAAAGTGGGGGGGTATTTGGGGTACTTTACCGCCAAAGTAGGGGGGTATTTGGGGTCATATCGAGACCCAGCCTGTTTCGAAATGGCCATGTTCGGGGGTTTCCCATGTGAGGCTCATGGCTCCAGGGGCGACGTCGGGCAAGTGGAACTTCGCATGTTGATCGAGTGTGGCCTGCATGCTTGCCTCAGCTAGACGCACCGTTATTACCTGGCCTGGTTGTCCGCCACGCAATGAACCATCGAGTGAGCGCCGAGTGCCAGAGTCGGTTACTTCAAGTTCAAGGGACCAAGGCTCGCTCTCAAAAGTAAGTCGTCTTGGATAAGACGGGTCTTTCGAGGTACCTAGACCCATGATCTCAAACACCGAGTCACCGGTTAGCTCAAGAATGTTGGTCGAACCTGTCGCGTCAGCCTGCTCGGCTGCCATCTGCGATAGGAGGCGTCGAGTTTCTTCTGAAAGATGAGATGGGGGGCGTTCGCCCTCGTTACCAGCCACCGTTCATAAGCCTTTCACCTCACGTACTGAAATAACAACCCCTTCCTCGTGCGATGATCAATAAGTGACAGTCCTTGGGCCTCGACTTGTAGTTGCCGGTACGGCGTCGGGCGTTGGTAAGACCACCATTGCCACTGGGCTTATGGCTGCGTTTTGTCAACGTGGACTCACCGTTGCATCTGCCAAGGTCGGCCCAGACTTCATTGACCCCGGCTATCATGCACTGGCAACGGGTCGCCCCGGGCGCAATCTCGACCCTTGGATATGTGGACCTGATGTAATGGCGTCTCTTGCGGGCAGGGCAGCAACAAACGCTGATCTTCTGATCATCGAGGGCGTGATGGGCCTGTTTGATGGCTCAGCTACGCCACGACTCGATGGCGACCCAATTGATAGCGACCTTGCCAGCACGGCACAGATTGCTCGCCTGCTCGATGCTCCTGTGCTCTTGGTGCTCGATGCATCTTCGGCAAGTCGTTCGATTGCCGCCGTGGTTCATGGGTTTGCGACCTTTGACCCGAGCGTTCGTATCGGCGGAATCATTCTCAATCAAGTTGGAAGTGACAACCACGAAGCCATGGTTCGTGATGCGCTGGCCAGCCTCGACATCACCGTCATGGGAGCGCTCCATCGAGACGAGGCCTTGACCTGGCGTGACCGTCACCTGGGCTTGGTCCCTGTCATAGAAAACCCCGAGGCCATTCGAGCATCACTTAATCAACTCGCCGCCAGCATCGAACAACGCTGTGACCTCAGTGCAATCAGCGCCCTTGCTAGAAACGCTCCAACTCAAAATGTCGAGCCGCCGCCGAGTGCGACATACCAGGTCACAGGCAAAGAACGGCCTCGCATCGCCATCGTCGGCGGGCCAGCATTTAGTTTCACCTACCCCGACAATCTGGAACTACTTGAACAGGCTGGTGCCAAGTTAGTTCCACTAGATCCGTTTCACGACAAATCTCTACCTGAGGGCGTGAGTGGTCTTGTGGCGGGAGGCGGCTTTCCCGAAATATATGCCGAGGTGCTTGGAGCAAACCGTCCCCTTCTCAATGAGATACAAGAACGAGTCAGCGCCGGACTTGTCACGTGGGCCGAATGTGGCGGCATGCTCTGGCTCGCCCAAACCCTCGACGACACTCCCCTAGCTGGTGCCATTCCAGTCAAGGCAACGATGACCAAACGACTCACCCTTGGCTACAGGCGAGCAGTCCTACGCTATGACAGTCCGTTTGGCCCAGTGGGCACCGAGTTGTGGGGCCACGAGTTTCATTACTCCAGTCTCGATAACCCAGGCGAGGCAATGACGCTTAATGGTCGAACCGGAGAGACAACCGCTGGCTGGGTTACCCCAACCTTGTTCGCCTCTTATCTCCACCTCCATTTGGGGGCCGCCCCCCATTTAGCGGAGCAATTCGTAAGAGGCTGTGCCAAAGATTTGCCTGTATCTAATTGAGTGCCGCCTATCCGCTGATAGGCGGCACTCGTAAAAGGTTTAGGTTGATTGTCCTACCGTCTGTACTACCATTAACTTATGGCTACGAGACAGAAACGTTCAATATCGCTTCCACCCGAACTCGCCGATGCAATTGATAGAGCGGCGGCGGCTGAAGGCACAAACGTAAGTGCATGGATCGCTGAGACGGCAGCGCATAGACTCCGACTTGAGGCTGGCAGACGAGGCATCGCCGAGTGGGAACTCAAGAACGGAAATCTCACAACCGACGAGCTTGCTGACGGGCTAGCTCGTGCCAGAGCGATACTGCGTCGTCCTTCAACTTCTAGAAAATCAGCATGATCAACGGCGTCACCTACGACACTGGGGTACTCGTTGCAGCTAAGAACCGTGACCGTAGAATGTGGGCACTACATGCTGGCTTTCTTGCGGAAAAAGTCTCCCCTACCGTGCCAGCACCAGTATTAGCCCAAGCGTGGCGAGGCGGAGCTCGCCAAACAAACCTTTCCAGATTCCTTGCGTTGTGTGAAATCGAAGAAATGTCTGTTGACCAGGCACGAGCAGTCGGTGTGCTTGCTGGTAAATCAAGTCATGACGACATCGTCGATGTAGCTGTCGTCGAGGGAGCAATCCGCCGGCATGACGCCATCGTCTCGTTCAACCACACCCATATGCACAAGATTGCGGATGCTGTGAAAGTCAAAGTCGTCATCGAACAAGTCTGATAACAACAGCCGCTGTCGAACACGCATAAACAGTTCCCAGCTACTAGGGTGAACGAGTTCGTAGTGTTCGGGAAGCCGGTGAGAATCCGGCGTGGTCCCGCCACTGTAATCGGGGAACTATCCCTCGAATTGCCACCGGAAACGGGAAGGCGAGGGGGCGTTTTGATCCGGAAGCCAGGAGACCGGCTACGAACATTTGGAAGCACTTCCCACGGAGGATGGGATGTCAGCATTATTAATCGGCATCGGGGTTGGTCCCGGTGATCCAGAACTCGTCACCCTCCGGGCTTTGCGCGCCCTACGAGAAGCCGACCGAGTCTTTGCACCCGTCAGCGACATCAACGTTGAAGGTCGGGCCGAGTCAATCGTGCGCAGTGTCGCCCCCGAAGTTGAAGTGACTCGGGTCGCGTTCGTAATGGAGCGTGATACCGACGCTCGAAACGCTGCCATAAATGCTGCTGCTGCCACGATCATCAACGAGCTCGATGCGAACAAGCAGGTGGCTTTCATCACCTTGGGCGACCCGAATATCTACTCGACGGTTACCGATGTCGTCGCCGCAGTGAGAGATGCACGCCCACAAGTTCCGATCGGACTGGTGCCTGGCATTATGGCCTTCCAGGAACTTGCCGCTCGCTCTGGAACCGTTGTTGTAGATGGCAACGACACGCTCACTTTGGTCACAGGACTCGACGGCACTGCCACCATCGATACTGCTCTGTCTGAACCCACCAGTGCCGTTGTTGTATATAAAGGCGGCCATCTGTTGCCCTCATTGGCAAAACGTCTCGAAGCTGCCGGACGCCTAGACGGTACCGTGGTTGGTGAGCTTCTCGGCCTCGAAGGCGAGCGCATTAGTGCCATAGGCGACCGCTCTGACGGCACTGCTTCTTATCTAGCCACAGTCATCGTCCCACCCGTGCGAGCAGAGCGGTCAGGGCGAATCGCCAAAGACCGGGTCGCTAAAAAACAAGAGGGCCAGACGTCATGATCTCGTTCGTTGGAGCAGGCCCAGGTGCAGCCGATCTCATCACATTACGAGGTCGCGATCGCCTTGCTGGTGCTGACGTGGTGATCTGGGCATCGTCACTCGTGCCCGAAGCCATACTCAGCCATTGTCACTCCAATGTCGTGACTCATGATTCTGCGACCATGACACTTGAAGATGTGCTGACCGTGTACGAAACAGCCGGACCAGATGCAATGATCGTGCGCCTTCACTCAGGCGACCCATCAGTTTATGGGGCCATCCAAGAACAAATCGACTGGTGCTTGGCGAACGATCGAGTGTTTGAAATAGTGCCGGGCGTTTCTTCGGTCTCTGCAGCAGCAGCCCTTGTGGGACGCGAGCTAACCATTCCTGGCGTGGCTCAAAGCATTGTGCTCACTCGTCTTGGTGGACGCACCAGCGCATCAATGCCCGAGCGTGAGTCGGTGGCCGCGTTCGCCGCCATGGGAACCACGATGGCGGTGTTCCTATCTGCTGCACGACCACAAGAACTTCAAGACGAACTGTTGGCAGATGGCAGTGGCTACTTGCCTGAAACGCCCGCCATCATTGTGATTCGTGCCTCATGGCCCGACCAGAAACTCATTCGTACAACCGTGGAACATCTCGCTACCGAACTAAAAACATGCGGCATCAAACGCACCGTGTTGGTGTTGGTCGGCCCAGCACTCGTCGATTCCATGGAAAGCGGCCCGGTCCAACGAAGTCATCTTTATGCGCCCGACTATGCGCATCACTTCCGAAAACGTTCACGCCCTGGCACCACAAGCGGAAGACCCGCATGACATTTGAGCCGGAAATGAGCCCAGAGGTAGCAGCCGTCACCAAAGGCCTGCGCACCGGTTGGACCACCGGCACCTGCGCCAGTGCCGCCGCCAAAGCAGCAACGCTTGGGCTATTGGAAGGCGTAGCACCAAGCGAAGTTGAAGTTGGTCTGCCCAACGGGCGTCGCGTTCGCTTTCCAGTTGAGGCTTCCGCCATAAGCCCTGCGCCCAATCGTTGTGTGGTCGTCAAAGATGCAGGCGATGATCCCGACTGTACCGACGGAGCACGCATGACAGCAGAGGTCATCTGGGCAGAGACAAAAAGCGAATTACGCGCCGGTTCAGGCATCGGCACTGTGACTCGCCCCGGATTAGGTCTCGCTGTTGGCGAGCCCGCTATTAACCCAGTGCCTCGACGCATGATTCTTGCGGCAATTGCTGAAGTCACCGACCAACCGGTCGTGGCTACCTTCTCAGTTCCCGGTGGAGACGAGATGGCCGAACGCACCTCAAATGCTCGCCTCGGTATCATCGGCGGCATCTCAATACTCGGCACCACCGGCGTGGTGCGACCATTCTCAACAGCGTCATATAGAGCATCTGTCGTACAACAAATAGACGTTGCCGCAGCGCAAGGCCACGACACCATTGTGCTGTCGACCGGAAGCCGTTCAGACCTTGCGGCACAACGCTTTCGTGTCGAATTGGGCCTAGAACCCGACCTCGATGACGTTTGTTTCGTAGAGGTTGGCGACTTCACGGGCATAGCCCTTCGTCATGCCGCCGGACTAAGCATGCGTCGAGTGGTTTTCGTCGGCATGGTCGGCAAGATCGCCAAGCTCGCAGCAGGCATCATGATGACGCACTTTCACCGCTCAAAGGTTGACGGCGAACTCCTCGCTGAAGTCGCCATTGAAGCAGGGGCCTCACCTGCAATTGTGGCCGCAGCCACTGAAACCGCCACTGCACGGCATTTCTATGAGGTATGTGTCGATGCTGGCGAGATAGAACCGCTTAGGTTGCTGTGTCAACGCGCAGCTAAATCGTGTGTTGATCATGTATCTGGAGCAATGAGTGCCGAAGTCGTAATGGTCGACTTTGAAGGCATGGAGATGATCGCTCATGCCTAAAGAGAGCGCGCCCAGTCAGCTGGCAGTAGTCGGCCTGTTCGCTGGCGAACCTGTTGGCAAAGACGCCTGGCATGCCTTGGAGTCTGCCGAACTTGTGGTTGGTGGCCAACGCCATCTCTCTGTCTTGCGGCCATCTTGTCGGAGCATTCCCATCGAAGGCGACCTCAAACCTGTACTCGATGCAATCGAAGCCGAGACCGGCCATGTCTGCGTGGTCGCATCGGGTGATCCTGGCTTTTTCGGAGTGGTCCGCTCACTTGCCGAACGGTTCGGCCACGATCGACTCGAAGTTCACCCTGCTCCATCATCGATTGCCATCGCATTCGCTCGCATTGGGCTCTCCTGGGATGACGCTGTCGTTGTATCTGCACATGGACGTTCGCTTGAAGCGGCCATCGCTGCGATTGCCAAGGCTCTAAACACTGCCAACAAAGGTGCAGTGCTGACATCACCTACAAACCCACCACAAGCCATAGGCAAGGCATTGCTCGACGTGTCACCTCTCTATAGAGAACTGCAAGTCGTTGTCTGTTCACAGCTGGGTGAACCCGATGAATCCCTCACGCGTTGCACACTCAACGAATTAGCTACAGGCCGGTGGGACCCTCTATCGGTAGTAATCATTCTCCGCGACCAGACCACTGCCTCGCGGCCAACGTTGGCCTGGGGCTTACCTGAAGATTGCTTTGAATATCGAGACGGCATGATCACCAAAGCAGAAGTGCGAGCTGTTGCACTCGGCAAGCTGGCCATACCGTCTTTTGGGGTGCTCTGGGACGTTGGGGCAGGAAGCGGAAGTGTTGCCATTGAGTGTGCTGCATTCGCTCGGGGCTTGCGAGTAATAGCTGTTGAACGCAACGCTGATGATGCGAAACGCATTGAGGTCAATGCCTCGGCACACGGTGTAACCATCGAAGTCGTTGTCGATGAAGCCCCTGCTGCTCTTAGCCAATTGCCTGACCCCGACCGTGTGTTTGTTGGCGGAGGCGGAATCGAAGTGCTCGATGCCGTGCTGGCTCGCATCAAGCCTGGCGGACGAGTTGTTGCCACCTATGCAGCGCTTGATCGAGCACTTCAGGCTTACGAACGTCTTGGTTCAATGGTTGAAGTTTCAGTAAGTCGCGCAGAATCCATCGGCAACAATGTTCGCTTCGCCGCAAACAATCCAGTCCTAGTTGCATGGGGCCAAGCGACCAACACGACCATGAAAACGAATCAACATGAATAACACCCCAAACATCATCAGCGTCTCAGTCACAAACCAAGGCCACGCCATGGCCGAGATGCTTCCCTACCGCCACCTTCATGGCGATGCCGGCGAGACCATTCGCTTGTCATGGAATGAAGTTGACGCCATCGTCGTGTTTCTTGCAGTGGGGGCAGTGACTCGCATCATCGGACCTTTGCTCAATGACAAAACAACTGACCCCGCCGTGGTCTGCGTCGACGAAGCCGGTCGCTATGCCGTTGCACTTGTTGGTGGACATGGTGATGCACTTGTTGGTGGAGCAAACCTTCTTGCTCAAGAAGTCGCCGTAAGGCTTGGAGCTGAGGCAATCATCACCACCGCCACCGATGCAACCGGCATGGTCGCCCTTGACACATTGGCTGGCTTCATTGCTCAAGGCGATGTTGCGGGCGTAACGACAGCAATGTTGAACGGCGAAGCTCCAACGATTGATAACCCAAACAGTTGGCCACTTCCTGCAAGGTTGACCGACCAGTTTGACAACCACGACCCCACGACATCACTTCGCATCGTGGTCACAGACAGAGCAATGGAACCCGAGCCCGGCGTGGTCATATTGCGGCCTTCATCATTGGTTGTCGGCATCGGCGCGTCGTCTGGCGCTCCTGCTGAAGACATTGCGACCTTGCTCGCTTCAACCCTGGCCGAGACAGGCCTCGTTGCTGAGTCCATCAGCGAACTTGCAACAGTCGATCTCAAAGCCAATGAACCAGGGATTGTCGCACTCGGCCTTCCGATGCGTACCTTCTCCGCGGAAACGCTCGCCATCATCGAGGTGCCAACGCCCAGTGCCCAAGTCGCCAAAGCCGTCGGCACGCCAAGCGTGGCCGAAGCAGCTGCCTTGTTGGCCGCAGGACCAGGTGCCGAACTTATAGTCACCAAACAAAAGAACGCGACAGCCACTGTTGCTATTGCACGACGAGTTCGTCCTCGTGGTCATCTGGCCCTAGTTGGACTAGGCCCAGGCTCACTCGATCATCGGACTCCTGCTGCTGCTGCTGCTGTTCGCAAAGCAGAGGTTGTCATTGGTTATAAGCCCTACATAAAACTGTGTAGCGACCTACTCAACGCACATCATGAGGTTCTACCAAGCCCAATTGGTGACGAAGTAATACGAGCCAAACAAGCACTTGCTATGGCTGGCGAAGGCAAACGAGTTGCCATGGTTTGTTCAGGCGATGCAGGCGTATATGCAATGGCCTCGATCGTGTTGGAACTTGCTGGCAAGGAAACATCTGGCATCGACATAGAAGTAGTTCCGGGTGTGACCGCTGCACTTGCTGCTGCCGCTGCACTTGGTGCTCCACTCGGACACGACCATGTCAGCATCAGCCTCTCTGATTTGTTGACTCCATGGGAAGCGATCGAAGCTCGACTACATGCTGCCGCCGACGCTGATCTCGTAGTCACGCTTTATAACCCACGTTCACGTGGTCGAGATTGGCAACTCGACACGGCACGCAAAATTCTCCTCACGAATCGACCAGCCAACACACCCGTGGGAATCGTCACCGATGCTGCCCGACCAGGCCAACAAGTCCACCTCACCACACTTACCGATCTCGACGTCGATCTAGTAGCCATGACCACATGTGTCATCATTGGCTCGTCAACCACCCGCATCGTGCAAGGGCGTATGGTCACACCTCGGGGGTATAGACCATGAGCATGGTCCTCACTATGACTATCGACCATCGTTGCACGGCTTGTGGACTCTGCGTCATAACCTGCCCCGATGCCGCACTCGTGCCCGCCCCCAAGCGCCCTGAGTTCGTCGCATCACTATGCAGCGACTGTTTTGCATGCATAGAGGTTTGCCCTCGCGACTCAATAACCATGGGGGTGGCCCCATGATCCACCCAATCGAAGTCGAAAGCTACCGCATTCTCGCCGATCGTGTTGACCTCGTCGCACTCGGCCATGGTCCCCTTGCTCAAGCCGTGATCGCTCGAGTCATCCACTCATCGGCCGATCTGGAACTCGCCGAAACCATGCGCGTCAACGAAGAAGATGCCGCTGCTGGCATAGAGGCCATAAAACAAGACTCACCAATAATTTGTGATGTAGAGATGGTGAGCCACGGCATCACCGGTCTAAACACGCATTGCTTTTTGTCTGCCGCTTCCGCTAAGTCCGCATCTTCCGCTGAGCCCGCTTTGACCCGCAGTGCTGCTGGCATTCGTCTCGCTGCTGCCGTCTACCCTCAAGGTGGCATCTGGGTTATCGGCTGTGCGCCCACCGCATTGTTTGAAATCATCAATCTCGTCGAACAACAACGCATTTCTCCTGATCTTGTAATCGGCATGCCGGTTGGGTTTGTGGGCGCTGCTGAATCAAAACAGGCTCTGCGATCAAGCGGAATTACCGCCATTTCTAATGTGGGCGAAAAAGGTGGTAGCGCAATGGCAGCCGCAGCACTAAACGCCCTGGTCCGCATTGCTAACTCTGAGGCAGCTAAATGACCAACGACAGCCCCGCCCTCTTGTTGATCGGCCACGGCAGCCGCTCAGAAGCTGGTGTCGCCGAGTTCTGGGACTTCACCAAGGTCCTACAAGCTCAGGCCCCCGACCTAGATATGGAATTCGGATTCATTGAATTAGCCGAACCCGATCTCGACACCGCTATCGACAAACTCGTCACTCGTGGACCTAGCCACATCATCGGAGTTCCACTCGTGCTGCTCGGTGCTGGGCATATGAAAAACGATGGGCCTGCCTGTTTAGAAAGGGCTCGCCAGCGTCACCCTGAATTGCAATTCACTTATGGCACCGAGATGGGCGTGCACCCATCAGTCCTTTCGGTTGCCAGCGACCGAGCGCACGAAATCATCACCAAACACGACCTAAACCCAAGTGAAGTGGCGGTCTTATTGGTAGGTAGAGGTTCCAGCGACCCAGACGCCAATGCCGATCTCGCCAAAATCGCTCGGCTCGTCTGGGATGGACGTGGTATCGGCTGGGTAGAGCCCGCCTTCATATCACTGGCCAGCCCTTCCGTGCCCGAAGGACTAGAACGCTGTCGCCGCCTCGGCGCTCGTCACATAGTGGTAATTCCCTACTTCTTGTTCACCGGAGTCCTCGTCCATCGCATCAATGACCAAGCTGCGCAATGGGCATCTGAACATCTCGACATCAACGTCATTTCCGGCCCCCATTTGGGAGGCGACACCCGTTTGGCGCGATTGTTGTTAGAACGTTTTCACCAAGCAAGCAATGGTGACGCTGCTAGACCAAACTGTGACTGCTGCGTCTATCGAATTGCCCTTCCCGGACACGAAACCAAGGTCGGTCTACCGTTGCGGGCGGCACAACATGATCACAACCACGACCACGAACATGACCACCAGCATCGAGAGGAGGTGAACAACAACCATGGAACACGCTGAACAACTTGAGCGCATCAAGGTTCCTGTCTTGGCATGGCTCTTTGTAGCGATCGCCACAATTGGCGTATACGCCGTTTCGATGGATAACGGTGCCCTATTGGGTAACGCTGCCGGCACTGCACATGAGCTATTCCACGATGCCCGCCACTTCGTCGGCGCACCCTGTCACTAAAAGCTCCGCCAATAGGCGGTGCCCAATTAAATACAGGTCCTTTGTTATTTCAGTCAGTGACTGGAATAACAGATCTTTGGCACACAGAAAGTGCGCCTATGCGCTGAGCCCCAAGGCAATGTCACCAACACGAGGGGATACACGTACTGACGCATGGGGTGGGGCTTTAAGGCCCCACCCCCCTGATTTATTTAAGAGGCTCAAATGACTCGATACCTACGAAATGGTGCCGTTGCAGGCATCGGTGGCGGAGTCGCCCTTGCGATGTTCTTGTTGCTGATAGGTGAGACGTCTATCAGCAATGCCATTGCCATAGAAGAAGCTTCGGGCCACGGGGGTGACGCCATGTTTACCCGCAGCGTCCAACTTGTTGGTGGCGGTGTGGGGTCGATCGTCATCGGGGCTGCACTCGGAGCCATCTTTGGAATCGTTTTTGCCGCTGCTCGTCATCGTCTTCCTGGTAGTGATGATTGGCGTAGGTCTTTATGGTTAGCCGCAGCAGCATTTGTCACCATCCAACTCGTGCCCGCCCTTAAATACCCCGCCAACCCGCCAGCGGTGGGAAACCCCGAAACTGTTGGTGAACGCACAGTTCTCTATTTGTTACTAGTCGCCTTTATGGTGGTGACCGGATTGGGCGTGGCTCGATTTAGCACTTGGCTTTCGCAGCGAAATACACCAGATCACACCAGACTCATGGCCTCAGGAGCACTGTGGCTGGCACTGGTTGCCGCTGCCTTCATGCTCTTTCCCTCTACGCCTGACCAAGTAACCGCACCTGCCACATTGGTCTGGAAATTCCGAATTTCAAGTCTCGGCGGAGTCTTCGCGTTCTGGACAGCCACCGGTTGCACATTCGGCTGGTTACTCATGCCCCATGCCGCCCGCGAGCAAGCAGCGAAACTCACCAGCAAGGCCTAGATGCTCCGCTATAGGCAGATGCCCTATGGGCCGAGTGCGCCGATGGGCAATACAACTATTCCGACACAATCAAACTTCCGCGCAGTCCTGACATGGCAGATGCTTCGTGGTGGTCTTTTCACAGTTGTTGTTGTTTTTAAACGGTCGTTGATGTGGTGGTCGAAATCAAAGTGGGTGCAGTGATTGTCACAGTCATCGCCTCATCCAGCACGCCCATCGAGAAGGTCATCGAGCGCGCTGGTGAAAGCCGGGTAGGTGAACACGAACCCAGCATCGAGGAGGCGGCGAGGAACGCATCGGCGCCCAGTGAGAGCGAGAGCAGGATCCGTCCGCATCAGGACTGCCCCGATCTGGACGAGCATGCTCGGGGTCGGCTGTGACCAGGGCCGCGTCCCCGTAGATCGCCATCGTGCTCATCTGCAGCCACAGAGAAACCGGCCTCTGCAGTCCGAACGCTGCGTCGACCAACGTTTGGGTCGGCTCGACGCGTGAGCGCCGGAGTAATTCGATGTTCCGCTTCGTCGGCCGGCGGTCGACGAGCTCTCCGGCGAGGTTGAGCAAGACGGCTCCTTGGAGCTCGAGAGCCCATGCCCCGACCGTTCGACCGTCCCACTCGACCTGGCGGTGAGCAATGTCTGACCGAGTGGAGCGCGTGAGGATCACGACTTCGTGATCGCGCCGAGCGAAGTCGTCGGCGACCCGCCGCCCGAGTGATCCGGTGCCGCCAGCCTTCACTAACTTCATGCCGGAACTCTCTCACTCGTCATCGCTGGCGTCCACTTAAGGGCTGGCCACGAAGCGTCCCTCGACCCGCCATCTCTCGCAAGGGTCATTATGAAAATTGTAACCGATCGTTGTCTTTGGCTTCATGTAAGCGTACGATGACATTGTGCAGATGCGAACCACACGAGACGTAGGTGCGATCATTCGAGTCCAGCGCCGCGAGCGCGGATGGACTCAGGCTGAGCTTGCGGACGCAGTCGGGGTCACCCGTGCGTGGGTGATCGCCATCGAACGCGGCAAGGTCAGTGCAAATCTCGGACTCGTATTGAGGACGTTCGCCGTTCTTGGTTTGGCAGCAGACGTTGTTCCGGCTCCGGATGCAAACGGGGGCATCGATCTCGACGCGTTGCTGGACGACCGTCGTGGCTGAGCTCGAGATATGGATCAACGGTCGGCAGGTAGGCATCCTTGACGGAAGCGATCGCCGCAACCTGCGACTCGTCTATGACAACCAGTGGGTCGAACGCTCCGGGTCGACACCCCTCTCGGTCTCACTTCCGCTCGCTGCCAAAACGCATTCCGGCAAGGGGGTCTCCGCCTACCTGTGGGGGCTCCTGCCCGACAACAACAGGGTGCTCGAGCGCTGGGCAGCTACCTACCAATGCTCCGCCACCGATGTCTTCGGGATGCTCCAAGGGGTAGGGTCCGATGTCGCAGGTGCCGCCCAATATCTGCTCCCCGGGACCCACACAGATGAGGTTTCCCGTGGAAAGTTCAAGCCGCTCACAGACGGCGATGTCGCCGAACTGCTGAGAAATCTCCAAGTCGACACCACGGCATGGCACCCCATGGAGCGGGGGCGATGGAGTCTCGCCGGAGCACAGGCGAAGATCGCTCTGGCATACGACGATCAGACAAGGACGTGGGGAATCCCATCGGGCATACAACCCACCACTCACATCCTTAAACCAGCGGTCACCGGACTTGACCACCATGATCTCAATGAGCACCTGTGCTTGAGTGCAGCGGGTCGACTCGGTCTGCGGGTCGCCAAGACTCAGATCCTGCGATTACAGGGCGAACGTGCCCTGGTTGTCACCAGATATGACCGGGCATATCGAGATGGCGAGGTCCGCAGAATTCATCAGGAGGATTGTTGCCAGGCGCTCGGCGTGCACCCCGAGCTGAAATATCAGTCCGATGGCGGACCGGGCATCGAGGACATAGCGCAACTTCTCCGCGGAGTCGAGATTCGAAATGCGCAAGACGATGTCTACTCATTGGTACGAGCTGCTGCTTTCAACTGGCTCATTCTCGGCACTGACGCTCATGCGAAGAACTACTCACTTCTCCTGTCCGCCAGGCAGGTTCGTCTCGCTCCGTTGTATGACATTGCATCTGCGGCACCCTATGGGGATCACCCGAAGAAGCTCAAGCTGGCTCAGAAGATCGGGGGCGAGTACCGGCCGACTGTCATCTCGCGAAGACACTGGGACCGCCTCGCCAAAGCGGTGCAGGTCGATGCCGACCGACTCCACGTGGACATCGTCGAGATGGCGACGAACCTTTCCGACGCCCTCCTCGCAGCGATCAGCGAGACCGAGCTGACGGCGAGCGAGTTGGCCGCAGCAAACCTGCTGGTTGACCAGGTGTCCACATGGGCTGTCGGCTGCATCCGGGCTATGGAAGTCGGCTGAGACGAAGATCTTCCTTGCATGCCGGTGTGTCGCTGGCGCAGGCAGGGAAGATTGCAATCCTTAGAATCACGACGGATTACTACGCGTAAGCGCGAAAGAACCGTCTGAGCAGGTGCCCAGACGGTTCTTTCGTTCTAAATATGTCGGCCCTTAGCTAGTGCGGCAGCCTATTAACGAGTTGGCTCCAGATCCCTGATTTATGCCGTAGACGCACACGTTATGAGTGCCAGGGCTTACAGAGAATACCGAATCGAATCCATGGGCATTACCAAAGCCAGGGAATGCTCCACCGATATCTGGACGACTCTCATCGGCATTAAATACACCGGCAAAGCCACCGTCTACATAGACATGAAGGCTGATTGAACTTGCGATGTCAGGGTCTAGTGCCCAACCTGCCACACGCAGCCCACTGGACGTCATCGAAACGACATCGAGCGAACCGAATGGGTCGTTATTAACCATCACCCAACGGCATCCAATCAACACATTGGCGCCAGGACCCTGGTTGATGCCGTAGCCACACACCGTATGGAAACCGTTCGGAATCGCTATCACCGCATCGAACCCGTGTGCTTCCCCGTAACCCGGGAAGGCAGAAGCAATATCAGGACGACTGGTATTGGCATCAAGTGCACCGGCAAACACGTTGTCCACATACATATGGATACCAATCGAGTTCGTGGTGCTGGGGTCTAGTGCCCAACCTGCGACTCGAGTCCCACCGGGAGCCATCGAAGCAACATCAAAGGAGCCGAACGGGTTAGTGGTCACCGTGACAGTACGGCACCCAATCAATACATTGGTTCCAGGACCCTGGTTGATGCCATATACACACACTGAATGAGTGCCAGCATCAACCCCAAAGACCGTATCGAAACCATGAGCGTTACCAAAGCCTGGGAACGCCGCACCAACATCAGGACGATTGGCATCAGCACTCAAAGCTGCTGCAAATGCACCACCGACATAGACGTGCAAACTCACGGGAGTAGTGACATCTGGGTCAAGTGCCCAACCCGCAACACGCAACCCACCAGGGACCGTCGAAGCAACATCGAACGATCCAAGAGGATCAGCTGATGCAAACACCACGGCCGGAGGAGGCGTTGGTGCTGGAGCAGGTGCAGGAGGCGTGGCTTGTGGAGCAGGTGCAGGTGTTGTTGCTGGAGGAAGAGTTGTTGTTGGAGGAGGAGTTGTTGTTGGAGGAGGAGTTGTTGGAGAAACGGCCGCACCTAGATTGGCTGAATCATCAACAGAACGAGCCTTCAAGTTGGCCGTGCTAGATGAAGTAGGCGTCCAGGTATAGGTCCAGTTCTCACGACCAATCGCTGGGTGCCAGGTGGCCCCGTTGTCAGTCGAAACCTCGACACCACCAACTCGCCCGCCACCGCTATCAGTAGCAGTTCCGCTCATAGTTACAGGGGTGTTCACAGGAAGTGTTGCGCCCCCAGCAGGAGAGGTAATAGCAGTACTAGGAGCAACAGTGTCACTCGAAGCAGTTGCTGGGGTTAGGTAGGGCGCATTCAGCTTTGCTGGCTGAACACCCATGTCTGCCAACAGGTTGACCGTTGCCTGTTGCATGCGCTCATCAGGTGCCGTGCCGCTACGGTCGTGATTGGCGTCAAGGCCCCATGACCACTGGACCGTGCCCGCACCAAAGACGAGCGCCCCACTGGCGTGGCGGTACAGAGTAATACGGTGAGTTGCGGGGCCTGCTGCGAACGTGCAGCACTCATCTTGAAGACGGCCAGGAATGGTAACTGTGGTGTCGGACATCTTCACGAGACCGGCTGGACGGAAACCGTTGTCGGCGTCTTCATCCCATTCGTAGCCAAGTGTTCCCTCAGGCAAGGTCGCAACAGTACCGGCCCCAAGAGTGGCTACAGAGGTATTGCGCCATAGGCGCATGAGCCCATCAGCTTGGGGAACGGTTATAGATCTCGATTCAGAACCGTTGGCAACAAAGAGGGTCCCCATCAATTCATTTTCTGGTCGTCCAGCATCAGGGGGATTGAGACGATCATCACGCCAAGTACCCGTCCACGCTGAATTAGGGTCAATGTTTGCGTTGGCCTTCGACTCTTTGTAAGAAACAAGCGTGCGATACGGGGTCGCAGATGGATACGTGCTGTTCTCCCAGCGGGTCTTCCAATAGACGGAGTTTCCGCTGAAGAATGCAAGGTTCACCCCAGCATCACGAGCTGCTTCGACGTTGGAGCGCTGTGGGCCAGACCAATATTCATCGTGACCCACCGAAAGGAACACCTTGTGTTCAAGCAACTCAGAACCACGACGAGCAGTATCAATGCCTGAGGTGTAGCTCACGTCATAACCATGCTCTTCAAGCCATCGCACCATGGGATACTCAGCATTGAAGACCCAGTCCTGAGGGCTGGTAGAGCGAACAGTAAACGGACGGTTGTAGCTGACCTTATAAGCCCGACCATCAGTGTTTTGAGGACTCCGTGTCTTGCCGACTTGGTTGTTCTGATTGTTAGAGGCCTTATAGAGGCTGTTGCCCCCAAACTCGTTATATGCCTGCCAAGTTGTGTCTGAGGTTTGAAACAACAGATCTGACTTGCTGGTGTCATTACGGACCACAAACGCAATGTGGTTATTTCCAGCCGTTGGGTCCTCGCGGACCAGTTTGGCGAAGTAGATGCCAGAAACCGCATCGGCGGGAATATTCCACGATGCGGAAACGTCCCAGTTGCCGCAATCGACAAGGCCGGTTGCTGCGTCACTATTACAGGTGGGCTGAATTTGTGGAAGCGTGGCGGACGGTTCGATGGTTCCCTTGGAACGGGCACCCTTGCCAGCATAAAAACCCATGCGATAGATGTCGAGGCGATAGTTGTCGGAGTCTGTCTTAATACGGAAATCGACCACTTCGCCCGGTGCGTAACTCATCCCATTGGCAAAACCAAGAATGTTAGCTGAACCAGTGCCAGTTACATCCCAAATGTTTTTCGCAGTACCAGCCTTGCTGTTTTCGCAGGCGATACTGACCGCAGATATCTCACACGGCGTAGCTGCTTGAGCAGCGGGCTGGATGACCAGCAAACCACCGAGGGTCGCAACGGCAGCTACCAGGCAGCGCAGCGTCCTATGTCTTGTATTTCCAATACCACTTAAAGAGGTTCCCATAGGCGAACCAGTATTACCCATCGTAGGTGATTTACAACCCTCAAATTTCAAGGGGTCTGAATGGGCGCGAAAGATAAACTGAGCCATGAGCTACCAATTCAAGGTTCGCATGTCCGATTCCTCTCTAAATCTCCAAATAATCACAGGGTGCTAATGGCTTCTTCTAACTGGTCAAGTCCCGAGGCGCTTGGCACCGCAATGCGGATCGTGTCGGTCAGGCCAAAGGAGCTACAATCACGTACGAGCACGCCCTTGGTGGCAAGGCTGGCACGCAGATCGCCGGCCTTGGGTACTAAGAGCCAACTCGCATCCGAAGCCGAGGGTTTGAATCCGTAGGTGGCGAGCAGTGCGGCCAAATCGTCTCGCAGTCCAGCCAGACTGATGGCCCAACGAGACAGGTCTGTGGCTTCGATCAGGTCGGGCAATACTCCAAGGGCAAGCGAGTTGACCGACCAGGCAGGTTGGCGAATCGCCAAGCGAGCAATGAGGTCTTCGTCCTCGGCTAGTACGTAACCCAGTCGCAGGCCAGGGCAGGCATAGAGCTTGGTAAGCGAACCAACGACTACTGTCTCGGAGTCTCCTCTGGTCCAATTGCCAGTTGCCAGTTGATAAAACGCTTCATCCCATACCCCTGAATGCTCGGTGGCATCTGCCAACAAGCCAGTGGGGTTATTGGGGTTCGAGCGCCAGCGTGGTGCGTCGTCATTTCGTAAGCCATCATTTCGTGAACCGTCGGTTACAGAAACAAGATGGCGGCGATAGAGCGAGAACTCAGGCTCGTCCACCCGTGCCACGCCCATGTCCGAAGCAACAAGCGCAATCGCTTCAGCGCCTCCATTGGTCAACAACAAACGCTCTGAGGCCACCCCAATAGCGCTGGCCAATAAAACCGTGGCTGCAGCGGGGTCGGGATAGCGGCGAAGTTCATCAAGACGACTTGATGCAAGGTTTACGACATCTGGAGCAAAGGGGTTGAGGCTGGCAGAAAGATCGAGCACGTCATTTGGCGATATCTCTAACAGCTCAGCAAGACGTGCGCCTTCACCGCCATGTGAACCTGGTGCCAACTTGGCGTTTATCTCTGTCGGCGTCACATGCTTCATTAAGACCCACTGCGACTTAGAGGTTCAGCAGCTCTTACCAAACGACGCAAAAGCCATACGAAACCAGGGATTATTGCAAACAAGGTCGCTAGCGCCCAGCTCACATCTCGTGACAAACGAACTGCTCGACCGATGTCGCCTGCAACTGGAGGTGCCCCCGTGCCCAATGTCGGACGGTGTTCAACTCGTTCGCCATATCTAGAAACCCCGCCGAGACCCACGCCGAGCGCTGCTGCAAACGCAGCTTCAACCACTCCCCCATTTGGCGACGGATGCCTGGGCGCATCTTGACGAACCGCTTGTATTACCAAGCCAGCCGCACGTGGACGTACCAATATCACCAGCAATGCCGTCACTCTTGCTGGCACCCAAGCCGCTAAGTCGTCGAGTCGTGCACTTGCCCAGCCGTAGCGCAAGTAACGAGGTGACCGATAGCCAACCATTGCATCAAGGGTGTTAATTGCCCGGTGCCCAAGAACTCCAGGTGCTCCCGCCACGCCAGCCCAAAGTGCAGGAGCGACAACTGCATCAACAGTGTTCTCAGCCACCGACTCAACCACCGCTCGAACCACTTCTGACTCACTCAAACCATCAGTACTACGACCAACCAAGACTTGCACTCGAAGCCTTGCTTCATTTAGGTCATCTACCGCGAGCGCCTCGCCAACCGATTCGGCTGCATCGCCTAACGCTCGACCCGCCACTGCTACGTAAGTCGCAGCCGCAGTGGAACGCAGCGCCTTGCCCGTCATCACAGCCAAACCAACCCCAATCAAAGCATGCCCTAAGCCAGCTAAACGATGGTCTCTGTAAAGCTCTCGCTCAACGCGTGTCATGGCTGATCCAAAAACTGCCACTGGATGTGGCCGCAGTGGGCGCTCGCCCCAAGCCCGATCGGCCACCAACCCCGCTGCTACGCCAAACAAGCGCGATGCCAATGTCCAGCTCACCATCTGGCTGTCGCGAGCACGAGACCTAATGTCTCGCCAACAACACCCGCTGCACCAAGCACATCGCCCGTAAAGCCACCGATTCGTCGACGTGCCAACTGGAATACGGCAAATGCTCCTAACCCAACGCCAGCTACACCGAAAATGCCAACTGCATCTGCATCTGCAACGACCACTCCAATCAATACCAGCACAAGCGACCCGACCCCTCCCATGCCGACAAGCACCCAGCCAGGCTTGTTGCTATCGAGAAAGGCGGACGCCAAACCACTCGTTCGGGCATATGGCATAAGGCTCGCA
>JBBSKG010000018.1:0-28353 GCA_038256565.1 Acidimicrobiales bacterium
ACCGCTGCGTTAACTGACGAATTGTCAAACGATGCTTACGTTGCCAATGGTGGCGACCGGTGTTTTCATTGCAAGACCGAACTGATGATCGTTGCGAATCCATTCGCTAAGGCCGAGGCCGCGGTCGTGGTACTTGGCGTGAATCTTGATGATTTGGTGGATCATCGTCCAGGCCAACAGGCGGCTCTCGACCACGGAGCTGTGTTTCCACTTATGGAATCAGGTTTTACTAAGGACGACGTACGCGAGGCTTCGAGACTTTTTGGCTTACGGACCTGGGATAAACCCGCTGCAGCATGTTTGGCATCACGTGTTCCATATGGCACAGCTGTGACTATAGGAGTGCTTGATTCAGTGGCTAAGGCTGAAAGTGGTTTGCGTCTGTTGGGTTTTCGCCAACTTCGGGTTCGCCATCATGGTGAAGTTGCACGTGTTGAACTTGGTTCTGATGAGCTGTCTGCTGGTCTTGATCATGCGGCAGAGATCGTGGCAACCGTGAAGGCAGCAGGCTACCGATACGTAACTCTTGATCTGGAAGGGTTTCGATCAGGCAACTTGAATCAAGCGCTCAACATTTCTGTTGCAGAGCCATCAGTTTCGATGTCATCAACTGTTCCTTCGAAAACCGACACGGCGCGAATGATCACTTTGCCCTCATAGCGGTAAGCATGGTCGCAATGGATGACCATGCCAGGCAATTGGTTGATGTTGTTGAAACCGTTCTCCCGTGCTGGGTGCAGCGTTGTGTTGAGCGTGTGCATGCGGCTTGGGTTGAAGTGGGTGGGCTGGCGCGTGCTGAAGTTGCAGAACGGGCTCAAGAGGCAGGCAAACGAGCAGCAGATGAGGTTGGTGCGGAACTGCGAGAATTACTAAGTGTCGACATCGATGAACAACGATCGAATCCCCTCAGCATTTTGCGAGGTGCAGTTCGTTACCCCACTCAGGTACTCCGTGACGCTGGAGTTCCAGGAATAGAACGTGACGAATTTGATGTACGACATTTTCCAGATGATGACTATGGACTGACGCCAATGACCTTTACTGATATTGACGAGTCTTTACACGAACCCGGAATTGTCTGGGGGGCAATGAAGGCCAAACAACATCTAGACCGGCACCGAACAACCAACAATGAGAGCGGTGAACAGTGAGTGTTGTAATCGGCTACGTCCCTAATCTCATGGATCGGTCCAAGGTTTCAGCCGCAGTGCCAGATGCCGTATTTGTTGGCTCACCTGAGAGCCTTCTTGCACAAGTAAAACAGGTTGAAGAATTAGGTACAGTTCTGGTGTTGGTAGATCTTGACCGCGGCGGGGTGATCGACGCTATTGGTGAGCTAGTCGGTGAAGATAGAGAGATAATCGGGTTTGGGTCTCACGTTGCTCGCGATACGTTGATAGCAGCCGAGACAGCCGGATGTCAGGCCTTTCCCCGCTCGGAATTATTCCGCCGTTTACCCGAATTGATTGCAGGTAAGGACCAGTGACAAAACTACTTGCGCGGCGCTTGCATGGTTAACCTTTGTAGTGCATTCGCTTTCGGCCTTTGGCCGCGCAAGTAGTTTTGTCTCGGGTCCTAAAGCCCCTCGAAGTGGGTAAGACCCGTAGTCAAATCACTACATTTGCTTAAACCAAACTTTTGACTAGTGTTCGTACACCTTCGCAACGCGTTGGGTGGGCAAGATCATACGTAAAGGATGTGCCCGGGTGGATAGTGGCGATACCGCATGGATGTTGGTTTCAACGGCCTTAGTGCTGTTTATGACGCCTGGTTTGGCGTTTTTTTACGGGGGGATGGTGCGTTCGAAGAACGTTCTTGCCATGCTCATGCAGAACTTCATGGCCATGGGCTTGTTAGCTGTTTTATGGGTGGTGATTGGGTTCACGCTGGCGTTCGGCAACGTCGGTGACGGTGGCTTTATCGGGAACCTTGACTTCTTTGGTCTTCGAGACGTTGGTCCTGAGGCAGGTTTTCCTCTTTCTCCCACAATCCCATTCATTTTGTTCTGTGCATATCAAATGACTTTCGCTGTTATCACCCCAGCTTTGATCACAGGTGCCACGGCTGATCGCCTCAAGTTCAGTGCTTATATGGTTTTCATCGGGGTCTGGCTTATTGCTGTTTATTCTCCTGTTGCTCATTGGGTCTTTGCTGGTGGATGGCTTGCAGAGCTTGGCGCTCTTGACTTTGCTGGTGGGGCAGTTGTGCATATCAACGCAGGAGCAGCCGCTCTTGCCCTGATCTTGGTGCTAGGTCGTCGTCATGGCTGGGGCACGGAGGCGATGCCTCCTCACTCGCTTCCACTAACCATGTTGGGCACAGGCATCTTGTGGTTTGGTTGGTTCGGCTTTAATGCTGGCTCTGCATTGGCAGCCAATGGCATTGCCGCCCAAGCACTTATGAATACCTTTTTGGCGGCATCGGCTGGCATGTTGGGTTGGGTATTGGCCGAGCGAATTCAAGACGGACACCCCACCACACTCGGCGCAGCCTCAGGCGCGGTGGCCGGCTTAGTGGCTATTACTCCTTGTGCGGGGTTTGTGGGTGGCATGAGCCCGATCATCATTGGTTTTCTGGCCGGAGTTATTTGCCTATTGGCAATTCGCCTGAAGAACCGCTTCAACTATGACGATTCACTCGATGTGATTGGCGTACACCTTGTTGGTGGGCTCTTGGGGTCGATGCTGCTGGGTCTATTTGCCGACAATTCGGTCAACGAAATTGCCGTAGATGGGCTTTTGTTGGGCGGTGGAACCGGGCTGTTGGTTGACCAGTTAGTTGCTAGTGCTGCGACTTTTGCCTTCTCGTTTGCTGTCTCGCTACTTCTTGCCAAGGTCATCGACATGACTATTGGCTTGCGGGTAACTCTCGACCAAGAGCTGGAAGGCCTTGACCGCAGTCTTCATTCAGAGAGGGCCTATTCGGGTCTGGACTCGTAATTGGGTCTAGCGAATAGGCCAGACGGTTTCACTTCTGTTCGCGACTGTCTCCAAAACGCTGCCAACCTGCATCGGTGATTGAGCGTTCTTCAAAGAACAGGCAACCTTCAGGACAAGCAAAGGGCGTTTGTTCTGCAGCATCGAGTCGACAACGCTGTACCTGGTCACCTTGGCCAGTCGTGCGAGTTGAGTAGTGGCGACAGTCAAAGCGAATGGCCATGCACCCATTCTAGGTAGCTTCGTTCATTCCAATGAAAATGTTTGTTCATTACGGGCCTAAGTAGCATCTATTAGTGCTCTGAACCTTTAAGGTTCAGATGTGAACGAACGTCTGGTTGTAATTGGAGGAGACGCTGGCGGTATGGCGGCGGCTTCGCAGGCGCGTCGCATGCGGCCTGATCTCGATATTGTCGCTGTCGAAAAGGGTGGCTTTACGAGTTATGCGGCGTGTGGCATTCCTTATCTTGTGGGGCGAGAAGTCGGTTCGCTTGACGAGTTGGTAGCTCGGGATCCCCGAGAGTTTCGGGAGCGCCATCGCATCGATGTGCGTATTGGTCATGAAGCAATGGCGATTGATCTTGAACGACGTGAGGTTGAGGTTCGTGATCACGGTCATAACCGAACTGTCAGGCTTGGGTTTGACCACTTGATGCTTGGTGTTGGCGCTAAACCTCGTAGGCCGCCCTTGCCTGGTCTTGATAACCCCATGGTCCACGGCGTTCAGAACCTTGAAGATGCTGCAGCGCTTATGAGCGATATGGAAAAGCGTGACATCTCGAATGTGGTTGTTATTGGTGGTGGCTATATCGGCCTTGAGATGGCCGAAGCGTGCGTACGTCTTGGTTTGACCACCACGCTGGTTGACCAATCGACAGAAGTAATGTCGACGCTTGACCCCGATATGGGTGCCTTGGTTAGCCAGGCACTGCGAAATTTTGGAACTGATGTTCGTACTTCGACACAGGTTGAAGGTGTCGAAGATGGAATCGTTCACACCAGCGAGGGAGATCTTGAGGCGGAATTGGTAATTCTTGGTTTGGGAGTAACGCCCAACACTGACCTTGCATCTGAGGCTGGCATCGAGTTGGGAGCAGGGGGAGCAATAGCGGTTAATCGACGTCAACAAACCAGCGTCGAAGGTGTGTGGGCAGCTGGTGATTGTGCTGAGTCATATCACCTTGTATCGCAACGAAAGGTCCATATTGCTCTGGGCACGGTGGCCAACAAGCAGGCTTATGTTGCGGGAACCAACATCGGTGGTGGTTACGCAACATTTCCCGGAGTGGTGGGTACGGCAATCACCCGTATTTGTGGAACCGAAATTGCGCGCACGGGCCTCACTGAAGAAGAGGCTCGCCAGAGTGGGTTCGGGTTCCACGCTGTGACGGTAACGAGTTCGACCAAGGCGTCGTATTACCCAGGCGCTGAGTCGGTTGTGGTCAAGATGTTGGCCGAGAGAGCAACGGGGCGATTACTAGGTGCACAAATCGTGGGTGGGCAGGGAGCCGCTAAGCGCATAGACATCGTCGCAACGGCGTTACATGCTGACATGACCGTGCAAGAGATCACCCAACTCGACCTTGCCTATGCGCCGCCACTATCTCCGCTATGGGACCCCGTTCAGATGGCAGCTCGCAAAGCTATGGCAGCTATTGAGGCTGGCTAGGAATGGAACTGGCGGTTTCGTCTTTTCGGGATCGGCGTCTAGCTGTTATTGACAATCGTGATCTTCAAGGAAGAGCACTATGTCGAGCACTTTCTGACACGACTGACGTTTGGTTGGCCGAGTTATTTGAAGCAGTGGTGCAACCTGGCAACACAGTGGGGCTGGCCCTTGTTGCGGTTGGGGGCTACGGCAGGGGCGAGTTGGCCCCTAGAAGTGATCTCGACCTGTGGCTCCTACATGACAAAAGGTCTGATGTCGGCGAGATTGCCGAACGACTTTGGTATCCAATTTGGGATTCAGGAATAAAGCTGGGGCACTGCGTTCAGACCCCTAAACAGGCTCTTCAGTTGGTAGCCGAAGATCTAGACACAGCAACGGCTTCTCTGTCTATGAGATTTCTTGCAGGCGATGAGAGCCTTGTCGATGGCTTGCCGACACAGATGAAAGAGCAGTGGAAAAAACGGTCAAAGCGTTGGCTGAGCGAGATGACTGATCGAACGCGGGCGCGCCACGAGAACTATGACGAGGTTGCCTTCTTGCTTGAGCCCGACATAAAAGAAGGTCGCGGCGGGTTGCGTGACATCCATACGATTCGATGGATTCAAGACACCCGATCGGTGCTTCATGAAGGCGATGAGAATAAGTTGAATATTGCCGAAGAGACTTTTCTAACGGTGCGGGTTGCACTACATAGATCAAGGGAACGAGCGGGCGATCAGCTCCTTTTAGAAGTACAAGATGATCTGGCCAAGGTTCTAAGCCTGCCGAATGCAGATGCTCTCATGGCGTTGGTTTCCTCTTCGGCACGCAGTGTCGCTTGGATTAGCGATGAGAGTTGGGCACGAGTCGAGTCTTCATTATCTGGTCCCACAAGCATGGTCTTTCGAAGAGATCAATCGCTTGGGCCCGGTCTGGTTTTGCGTGATGGCGAGGTCCATATTGAAACTGGCATCGATATTGCAGCTGACCCCTCCTTGATATTTAGAGCAGCAACAGCGGCTGCCCACAATAAAGCCCGTTTTGATCGAGGTTCACTTGAGCGACTCGTAGAGTCTCAACAGGTTCTTGATACTCGCTGGCCCGATGAAGCCAGAATGGCGTTTGTCGATCTGTTGCGCACAGGTCATGACGCAATTCGTGTGTTGGAGACTCTCGATCAACTTCGTCTTCTTGAGCGGATTCTTCCTGAATGGGCACCCGTTCGCAGTAGACCTCAACGCAACGCCTATCACCGTTTCACAGTCGATCGACATCTTTGTGAGACAGCCGCCAATGCGGCCAAGCTCTGTGATCAAGTTGTCCGCCCCGACTTGTTGCTAATCGGGGCATGGTTGCACGATTTGGGCAAGGGGTATCCAGGGGACCATACCGAAGTGGGTATGGAACTGATGGAGACCGTGGCGACTCGCATGGGGTTTGCTCCAGAAGACGTTGTGGTGCTTGTCGACATGGTGCGCTTACATCTCTTGTTGCCTGACGTGGCAACTCGGCGAGACTTAGCCGACCATGCGGTGATTAACTCTGTTGCCGAGACAGCTGGGTCCCTGACCACCTTGGAATTGTTGGCTGCTTTGACTGAGGCTGACTCGTTGGCTACTGGACCTTCGGCCTGGGGCTCGTGGAAAGCCGAGCTGGTTAGGGTTTTGGTCGATCGGGCGGCTCATGTTTTGCGAGGTGGTGAGGTTGGAGATGTCACCGCAGGTGGGTATCCAACCGATGAGATTAGAGCGCTAATGGCAGATGGCAACGAGGTGCTTAAAGGTTCAGGTACTACATTGACGGTGGTTTGTTCTGACAGGCCAGGTCTCTTTAGTCGGGTCGCTGGCACCATGTCGCTTAGGGGTCTCACAGTCTTGGCCGCCGATGCTTACAGCGCAGATGGAATGGCGAGTTCTCAGTTCAGAGTTGAACCAGGCATTGACCCAATCGATTGGGATGGAGTGTGTGGCGACCTTCGTCGGGTGCTCAGCGGTCGCCTTGCACTTGAAGCACGTTTGGCAGAACGGGCCAAGACATATCGATCACGTTCATCGGCGTTTTCATTAACGGCTCCAGCATCGGTTCGAGTCGACAACCATGCGTCTGATGGTGCCACTGTCGTTGAAGTGCATGCCCCTAATCGACTTGGCGTGTTGTATCGAATTACGAGGGCACTTGCTGATCTCGATCTTGATATACGCCTTGCCAAAGTTTCGACGCTCGGTCATGAGGTTGTCGACACTTTTTATGTTTGCACCACTAGCGGCACGAAAGTCGAAGACCGAGATCACATCAAAGAACTAGAGCGAGCGATTCTTTACCAACTCTCGTTTAGCTAGCCTGCTGAGATAGCCAGCTGTTCTAGTAGAGCGTCGATGATCGAGAGTTGACCACCATGGGCTTCCCATTGATCACCGATCTTTTGGTGGTCGACTATGCCAAAGCCATCTGGCGCGATCCCTAAGGAATCAGTAGCTGCTTTGGACAAGACCAAAGGCTCTAGTTTTTCTTCGAAGGCCACAAAGGCTTCGAGGCCATCCCACATCTGATTAACCGGTTTAACCGATTCGGTTCCTTGCGATAAGGCTAGGGCAGTTCCCGAAAAGACGTCATAGGTGTTGAACGGTTCCGGACACTGGTAACCAGCGCTGGGGTGGAGTCGCCACTCAAGGGTGATGTCGTCGGGGCCATCGTCACGTAGCCAAACTTGTGAACCATTGACATAGGCGTCAACAGGCTCGCCGAAACGTTCGTCAAGAGCAACGATCAGTTCTGGGGTTGTACGCCAAACACAGGTAGATACAAGCGAAACCATAGGTGACAAGCCTACTGTTAGGCCCTTGAAGCCAAGCCTGTTGAGTATGAAGTTAGTAGTTATTGGAGCTGTAATTTTGGTAGCTCTCGGCTGTCAGTCCTCTAAGGATCCGTCGTCTGCTGGAAGCAAGCCTTTAGCGAACAAACCTTTAACTACAACAACAATCGCTACCACCACGAGTACGACGCTTCCTGAAGGTCTCATGCTGGGCTTAGCTCAGCCGCCAACTGATGCGTGTTCAGCAATACCGGCGTACAACCCTCCCGATTCCAAACGTCCGCGTTACAACCTCGACATTGATATCAAGGCCGACGAGGGTCTCGTCGAGGGTCAACAAGTGGAGGGAGAACAACAAGTTCGTTTCGTTCCACGCCAATCGGTTGATCGATTGGTATTTCGTTTGTGGCCAAACGGTTCACGCCAAAACCAAGCAGGTGCCCATCTGGAGGTGACAGAGGTTCGCTTAGGCAAAGGCCGCTTAGGAAAAGACAGCGTCGTGGTGCAAACAGAGTTGGCCAATCCCACAACGTTGGTAGTCCCTCTTGCGACAACTCTCAATGCAGGTTCATCAATTGACGTGTACTTGTCGTGGCGACTGACGTTGCCTGGACCGTCTAGAGATCGTTTGGCCACAGATGGCATAGCGATGCGTCTTGGTTCGTTCTTCCCGCTTCTCGCCTGGGAACCCGGTGTGGGTTGGGCTTTAGAACCACCCACCACTCGTCTTGCCGAAGCAGGTACATCTCCAGTAGCCGATTTCACTCTCAGGGTTAAAAGTCCGCCTGACTTATCGGTTCTCGCATCTGGTATTCCCGACGGGTCAGGTACATGGCGAGCGGTAGCCGTACGTGACGTCGCATTAAGCGTTGGGAAATTTCAAACGGTTACAGCCGTGGCTCAGGTGCCACATTTGGTGACAGTAACGGTGGGTGTTCATGAGGGCGTAACTGATGACCCCAATCGTTATCTTCAACGCATCGTTCGTGCTCTTGAGGATCTCAGTCGTCGGTATGGGCCCTATCCCTATACGACCTACACCATGGCTTTGACCCCTGGGTTAACTGGAGGAATCGAATACCCGGGTTTCACAATGCAAGGCCCGAACAGTCACGGGCGCAGTACGCCACATGAGGTGGCTCACCAATGGTTCTACGGTCTGGTCGGCAACAATCAAGGCCGTGATCCCTGGCTAGATGAGGCGCTGGCCACTTGGGCCGAAGCCCGCTTTGAGGGAACGCTCCCCAATTTCATGTCAAAGACCATCCCCATAGTCGCTCGTGGCCAGGCAACCCAACCCATGTCCTGGTGGGACCAACACGGCGATTCTTACTATCGAGGCGTCTATGTTCAACCCGCCCAGTCCCTCGGCGCTCTGGGTAATTACGACCTAGTTGATTGTGCTCTACGCCATTACGTAGCAACAAACGCCTTCCGAATCGCCCGCCCAGCCAACCTAACCGCAGCCCTCAAAACTATTTTCCCAGACGCTGCTTCAACATTCCCCGCCGAGAAATGAGCTACTGGTCGCGGAGGAAGCGTTCCACTTCTTCCACCAAGAGATCGGGGCGAGGCATTTCTATTTCTTCGATGGCGACGCTTTCAGCTAGGGAGTTTCCGGGTTGCCTCCCGTAATCTCTCCATGAAGCGTTGAAATCGCGGAGCCCTGAACATCCTTGCTGGCAACGCGGCGCATGTCAGTCGGGAACGAGCGGAGAGCCGTCGAGGGTTGGAGCTGACCACATCGTCGCCGACTCGCTGTCGTGTCACGAGTCGGCGATCTCGTCCGAGCTGGTTTCATTGACCGTGGGCTTGCGGATCCAGTTCTGCTCGGCCAGCGCACGCAACTTGTTCTTCGTTCCCTTCGTCTTGTTGCCGTGGACGTCGCCGTGGCAAAGCTCGCCGTCCGTCGCAGATCGCACGACACCGAGACCGAGGCGGCGGAGGTCTCCAACCGAAATGGCGACGAGGCCGTAGCCAGGATGGTTCGCAACAACATCAAGCGGCTCATGTTCGCCAGCTTCGACATCGATGCCGACTGTGATCGACATCGCACCATCAAGGTCGGAGAAGGCAGCGCTGGTCAGTCGGTGCTGGCCTGTCGCCGGGTCGACCTTGTACCACTCGGCAGTGATTCGACGGTACACGAGCGAGTCGTCTGGAATCGTTGGATCGTCCGGGACCTCGCTGCCGTCAGGCATGTGCGACCCCGAGGCTGGCATCGTGACAGGTGTTCAATCAATCGAGACGCTGCAGGAACCGGAGGAGACTCTCTTGGTTGTTCTGAAGGAGCCCTCCCCAGGTTTCGCCGTCCGGACGCTCCCAGTAGACGTCCACCTCGAGCGACGGTCGGACCTCGAGTTCGAGATGGAGGCCGTCACGATCCCATTCGAGCTGAACGCCGCCCTCGGAGGTTGGGACGATCATGGGATCGGGGATGTCTTTGCGCGTGTTGAACACGACCGCGAGTAACCGCAGCGCCTGCAGTACAGCGTCAGGTTGCACGATTCCTGCGCCGTACGAATCCCAGTCGGACTGAAGACCGCCAAACCTCTGCATGGTTTCGATAGCTCGCTCGAGCCTGGCCTGCAATACCGGTGTGACGCGCAGCACGACCTGGTCGGACCGCGTAGGGGTTGGCGTGAAGGAGGATCCAAAGATCTTCTCTGCCACCTCAGACGTCGTGCCACGCGTCGAAGTGACAGCGGCGCTCGCCTCGTGAGGAGATGTAACCCACTCGCGTTCCGAGATAAGCGTCTGGCCGTGTTGGAGGACTGCGGTCATTGGTAGCGCTCCCATTCCTCGTGCATCCGTTCGGTGGTCAAGTCGGTGAAGCCTCGCACAATCCACTCGTGGCCAAGGTCATGAAAGGCTAGTAGGCCTTCGATGTCCGAACCGAGTGGCTCACCTCGAGCGGTCAGGGTGAGGACGAACAGTTTCGCGTCATCCGACTTACGCGTTCCTGAGTTGAGCTCGACGTGGAAACGTCCGATGGGCTTGTCGTCGCGGACGATCTGGTATTGAGCAGCGAAACCGCTTTCCTCGATCCGAGGAAGAAATCCCGCCGTGGTCGTGTCAGACCAACACCGCATGACCTCAGAGAGCTCGCACCAATCGGCCCACGCGTGCCCGGCCACGATGTGGTTGACGTACACCATCTCACACTGGATCGGCTTGGGTTCGTCGAGCCCCCGCTCGATGACAAAGTTCCGTAGGTTAGCGAGGTCGGCAGCGAACGGCTCTCGAATGCTCGGATACCTCGGGTACTCTTCGCCGTCTTCTTGGTGACGCCAGTTGCGGGCAATCCAGTCCGGCTGGACCTGCAGGAGATTCTGGCCACTGCCGTCCTTGAACCAGAACCGGCTCGGTGAGGGCTGCTCGAGCAACTCGAATTGGATTTGGGGTAAGCGGGTCCTCGCGGCGCCGAACTTCTCGACCTGAGGCTTGACTGGGTTGACCTGCTGCAGGTCTGGCAAGTCGTTCTTATACAGGCCGTCCCAGAACAGACCGACCAGCGGTGGGCTCAGTGGCATGGGCTCGAACGCGACCGACAGCGCCACCTCGACCACCGGTGGCTTGTGGTAGGCGGGGAGGTCATCGGACATCGCCGCCTCCTTTGCGTCGGGTTGCAGAGAGTTCAAAGTCAGTGTGGCCGCGACTGACGTGCACCCATTGTACGCCCTGGTTGGGGGCATTTTCGTGGATCCAGCGGCGGTCATGCATGTCTTCCATGCTAGAGCGCGTGAGCTGGTTCTTGACAGTCCGGCCCGCCGACGCCTCCTGCTGGTCGACAACCAACGTGATAGCGCCGGTGTCGGGGTAACGCACGACGAGCTGAAGCTCACCACCGGTTGCCTTGACGACCTTGTGCAAACCGTTCACGCCAACCCCAGGCGGTGCGCATCTGGCAGTAACCGAGGTTTGAGTAGGAAGAGTGGGAAAAGGACATTCAGGCAAAGACGGGGCAACATTCCCCGTAGCCGAGGAATGAGCTACTGGTCGCGGAGGAAGCGTTCCACTTCTTCTACTAAGAGATCGGGGCGAGGCATTTCTATTTCTTCAATGGCGACGTAGCGCTCTTCTAGTTGGTGAATGTAGGCGCGAATCTCTTCGTCATCCTCCATTGCTTCGTTGACTTGGCGTTCGTAGGCAGCCGATGCAATTTCTAGATCAGTCATCACGACTGGAACCGAAATGAGTTCAGCACAGCGTTGCACCAAAGCAAGTACAGCCTTTGGTGAAGGGGCGGCTGGAATATAAGCAGGCACTGCCGCCCACAGAGATACGGAGGGAATGCCAGAGTGCATGACAGCCTGATTCAAGACCCCAATGATACCCGTAGGACCCTCGTAACCCGAACGTTGTGCTCCGAGACGATTGATCACGTCTTGTTGATCGGTGGTGGCAATTACTGATGTTGAACGAGTGTGGGGAATGTCAGCCAGCAAAGCACCCATGGTTATGACGAGTTGTGCATCGAGTTTTTGAGCGACTTCCACAATTTGAGCGCAAAAGGTTCGCCAGCGCATTTGTGGCTCCACCCCAATGACAACAACGACATCAGGCCCGGCACCATTGCCTTGATGAAAGGTGACTCCAGGCCAATCGATCACTCGTGTTCCGTCATCGTCAAGGCGCACCTCTGGTCTTGTTGAGGTGAAGTCGTAAAACTCTTCCGGGTCAATCGTTGCAAGGGGCTCCGAAGCCCAGTGTTGCGCTACCCACTTGGCTGCTCCTGAGGCACCATCGCCAGCATCGTTCCAACCTTCGAATGCAACGATGACAATTGGACGACGGACCTGAGGGCGGTTCGTCCAGCGGACGTGATCCATACCTCGAAGGCTACCGGTATCTCAGCGGCCATCCTCTGACGTCTCGCTCCGGAAGTAGAGTAGAACCCGTCATGCATGTCGACGCTCTGTCTCTTTTTTCACACGAACCTGATGATGACTCTCTGTCGTCAGTTCCTGGTGGCAATGTTGCGGGTCTGAACGCTGATCAAGCCGAGGCAGTCACCCATGACGTGGGGCCGCTATTGGTGATCGCAGGTGCCGGTTCAGGCAAGACTCGGGTTTTGACTCATCGCATTGCCTATCTCGTGCGCGAACAAGGAGTGTCGCCCTTCGCCATTCTCGCTATTACCTTCACCAATAAGGCTGCAGAAGAAATGCGTGCACGGGTTTCTTCACTGGTTGGCCCTGTTGGTGAACGCATGTGGGTCTCAACGTTTCACTCGGCTTGTGTGCGCATTTTGCGTAGAGAAGCAAAGGTTCTGGGCTTTCCCTCTTCGTTCACTATCTATGACCAAGCAGATGCGGTTCGCCTCACCAGTTACGTCCTTCGTGACGCCAATCTTGACCCGAAGCAATTTCCTCCCCGAAGCGTGCATGCGACAATCAGCGCTGCCAAAAACGAGCTGATAAATCCGCGTTCTTATGCTGAACAAGCTCAGTCGATATTCGAGCGCCGTATCGCTGAGGTCTACAGCGAATATCAGGCCCGCCTTTTACGTGCAGGTGCAATGGATTTTGATGACCTTCTAACTCAGACGGTGGCGCTATTTCGTAAACACCCCGATGTGCTTGCCCACTACCAAGAACGTTTTCAACACGTGTTGGTTGATGAGTACCAAGACACGAACCAGGCCCAAGCCGAGCTGGTTGCTCAACTGGGTGCTCAACATCGCAACGTGTTTGTGGTGGGCGATAGTGATCAGTCGATTTATCAATTTAGAGGGGCAGACGTTCGAAACATCTTGGAGTTTGAGCGCGCCTTTCCCGATGCTTCGGTAGTGGTGCTGGACCAGAACTATCGCTCTACCCAGACCATTCTTGATGCGGCGAACGCGGTGATTGCCAACAACGGCGGGCGCATTCCAAAACAACTGTGGACTGAAGAGACAAGCGGAAACCCGATTAACCGCTTCACCGCTGAAGACGAACAATCTGAAGCGGCTTGGGTTACACGCGAACTGCTCCGTTTTCACGATCAAGAACATTTTCAATGGGGCGATCTGGCCGTGTTTTATAGGGCGAACGCACAGAGCCGTGTTCTTGAAGAAAACCTCATGCGTGCGGGCGTTCCCTACAAGGTGATCGGAGGAACACGGTTTTTTGACCGACGAGAAATCAAAGACACCCTTGCTTATTTACGAGCCGTCGTTAACCCCATCGACGACGTGTCTCTCGAAAGAGCATTGAGTATTCCAAAGCGGGGTGTCGGTGACACAACTATGAATAAGTTGCGTCAATGGGCTAGTGAAACTAGCTCTCCATTGCGTTCGGCCTTCGGTGTTGTTGAAGAGCTAGGCGTTAGAGGCCGAGCTCTCGAAGGCATCCATGCATTTGTCGAGCTTTTGAATGACCTTGAGGCAATGGTCGAACAAGGTTCAACTCCATCGGTCGTCCTTGAGGCAATTCTGTTGCGTTCTGGATATATGGCCTTATTGCAAGACGACCCCAGTATTGAAGCGCAAAGCCGAATTGAAAATATCGCCGAACTTGTAGGTATGGCTGAACAGGTTGACGATATTGCTGCCTTCCTCGATTCAGTGACGCTCGTTGCCGACACCGATCAACTCGACATGGGCGGCGATGGAACTTCTGTTTCCTTAATGACCCTGCATGCTGCGAAAGGCCTCGAGTTTCCCGTGGTGTTCCTGGTAGGGATGGAAGAAGGGGTGTTTCCTCATCAAAGAGCACTGACAGACCCCCATCAGCTCGAAGAAGAACGTCGCCTTGCTTATGTAGGTATCACAAGGGCTCGTGAGCACCTCTTTATGAGTTCAGCGTGGAGTCGTATGTTGTTCGGCGTTACCCAGTACAACCCACCAAGTCGTTTTCTTGACGAAATCCCCGAGGCTCTAGTGCGTCAAATCGCCGGTAGTCGGAGCGAGGGAAGAGGGGGCCGCTACACAAGCAATTCAACTAGTCCCAAAGGGCGCAACGACGATGATACCGATGGATACATCTGGGGCGGCCAAGGCACCGAAGCAAAGCCCCTTCCTCAATCTGACACATCCTCGCCCAGCACAGGTGCCGAGTTGCTTGGCCTCAAGGTTGGAGACGATGTCTGTCATGACTCATGGGGCCCAGGTGTGGTGTTAGAGGCGAAAGGTCAAGGCGACAGGGCCGAGGCACTTGTTCGTTTTAAAAACGCAGGAGAACGAAGGTTGTTATTGTGCATGGCACCACTACAGCGTGTGAGAAGCTAGCTACCTTTCGATTCGTTTGAATAGTAGTTTTTCTGGTTCACTTTTGGAGAGCGGGACAATCATGTTGGTGCATTCGCAGGAATGTTTGAAGCTGGGTAAAAGGTAAATAAATGAAGCGACCTGTCGATGGCGGCGATATGGAGTCTTTCTTTCGTTCCATGTTTACTTCTGCGCCGGTGGGCGTGTCGCTAGCGTCGTTTGACGGCAAATTTATGCAGGTCAACCCCACGTTGTGCATCATGCTGGGCTATACCGAAAAAGACCTGAATCAGCTTGGATTGTTAGCAGTTACGCATCCCGATGATCTCGCTGCTGAGATGCGTTTATTAGACGAGATGCGTGAGTCGACACGTAGCAGCTACCAGGTTGAGAAACGCTGTATTCGTGCAGATGGTTCACTACTCCATACCCGTTTGACCGTCGCTCTCGCACGCAACGCCGCAGGCGATGCCATTGGTGGTATTGGTTTTCTTGAAGACATCGAACATGAATATCGTGCGTTACAGATGCTGCGTGAGAGTGAATCGCGGTTTCGGTCGCTCGTTCAGAACTCATCTGATGCGGTGTTGGTTGTAGACGATGAGTGCGTAATCACTTATGCAAGCACCTCATGTGAGGCTGTTTTGGGCTGGCCTGCACATGAATTAGTGGGGTGGTTGGCATACGACCTTCTGGGCTTTGATGGCATTCAATGCCCACCAGAGGTCGTTGACCATGATGCCATGGCAGGCGCAGGACAGATCCAGCGATTAGTAACGGGAAGAGATGGCGAACAACGTTGGGTCGAAGCGATAATTACTGATCAGCGGGACGACCCCACAGTCTCTGGTCTGGTCATTAATTGTCGCGACGTGAGTGATCGTGTTTATGCCTACGAGACTCTTCTTGAGAGCCAAGAGCGTTACCGAACAGTTGTAGATGCAGTCCACGAAGTGGTTTTTCAAGCTGACGCTGATGGCCGTTGGACATTTCTTAACTCTGCGTTCGAGGACCACACGGGTTTTAAGGTCGCTGATGCTCTTGGAGTTAATTTTCTTGAGATCATCCATCCCGATGACCGCCCAGCGAATTTCCAAGTTATTCAGGCCATGCGTCAAGGTTTGTTGACTGAGGGACAATTAGAAGGTCGTTATCAAGCTAAGGATGGCTCGGTCGGGTTGTTTCTTGGTCGGGTTCGGGCAACGCGTGACGCAGGGCGGGGCGTTGTTGGTTTCGCTGGCGTTATTCGCGATGTCACTCAAACCAGAGAACATGAAAGCCAACTTTCAAATCTCAGTTTCCGCGACCCGCTTACTGGGTTGGCCAACAGTTCTTTGTTGCTTGACCGTCTGGATCAAAGCCTGGCTCGGACACGGCGATCTTCGACACATGTGGCTGTGATTCATCTTGGGCTCGATAGTTTCAAAAGTCTGAATGAACAGTTCGGTACCATGGCAGGTGACACGGTCCTTGCTGGTGTTGCAGGACGTTTGGCAGGAGTGTTGCGCGGGTCTGAGACCGTGGCACGTGTTGGTGGCGATGAGTTTGCGATCATCAGTGAGGGTGTCATTGATACTGACGCTGCTCTCGCAGTAGCCAGTCGCATCGCCAAAGTTCTTGGTGAGCCCTTCATGCTCGAAGGTTCGGAGCGCTGGATTACTTTCGGTCTTGGTGTCGTACTTGAGTCGCCAGAGGCGCAGCGGGCACCGAGTGAGATTCTTCGAGATGCCAACATGGCAATGGCTAGGGCGAAGAGCAGAGGCACAAATGAGATCGAGCTGTGTGAGGGCGGAAGGCAATCTGCAGATGATGTACCAAATCACGAGGCTCTTGCTGGTGAACTAGTGGGAGCGTTAGCTGGGGGCGACATTGTTTTGCACTATCAACCTCTGGTCGAGCTAGAAACCGGCCGTATTGTTGGCTTTGAGGCTCTTGTTCGTTGGGGGCACCCAACTCGTGGGTTTCTTTCGCCAGCGGTGCTCATGCCCATTGCTGAGGCAGCCGATCTTGACGGAGAACTTGCCAAATGGGCTATTGAACAGTCACTGACCGATCTTGACTCTTGGCAGACATCATCAGCGCCCCTGTTGTCAATGACGGTCAATCTTTCAGCCCGGCAGCTAGCCAGACCTTCTGTCGTATGCGAGATAACTCAAGCCTTAAACAAGGCCAATACCGAACCCAGTCAGTTTATTATCGACCTCACTGAACGTGCAGCGGTGGCAGAGGCGGGCGTTAGTCGCGAAGGTTTGCGGCGTCTCCAAGAGCTGGGGGTTGGTATATCTCTAGATGACTTCGGGTCTGGGCATTCTTCGCTTCTGTTCTTACGCCATCTGCCCATAAGCATGGTCAAGGTTGACCCCACTTTTGTAATGAGCATCGGCGCAGACTCACGAGACCAAGCACTTGTTTCTGCCGTTGTTGCGATGGCCGACGGACTTGGTCTCGTGACTGTGGCCGAGGGGGTAGAAACTGAAGACCAAATGACAATGCTGCGCAGCCTTGGCTGTAATCAAGCGCAGGGCCACTTGTTTGGTCGTCCCCAGCCTGCCATTGAAGTGAAACGGCTCTTAGCCGAACGCCAGTGACCTCTAGAGGCTGAACCACTAAGTACTGGTTGAAGTTGTGCTTGTTGAAGACGTGCTTGTTGAAGACGTGCTTGTTGAAGTTGATTCGGGTATTCGAAGGTCAATATAGAGTTTGGAATCTCTTACCTTTACTATGTAACCAGTGAGGCCTTTGCCGTCTGGCGGGTAGCGAGTGTTGCTGCAGGGGTCAGCAAAATCTTGGTTAGACGGGTCCCATTGAAGAGTGCACTTACGGGTTGTGCCATCGGCTCTAGCGGCAAAGGCTAACCATCCGTTTTCGGGGTCGTTGCCAATGTGTTGAAGAAAGATGTCACGGGTGCGATTGGGTGAAGCGTCAGCGATCAGGAACGGACCATCTTCTGCAATTGCTTTTGTCATGCGGTTTACTTGGCCAACCTCGAAAATTTCATCGCCAAGGTTGAGCTCAATATCGCCTGAACTTGCCAGGCTGGCAATGAAAAACATCAGCCCAAAACCAGCTAGAACACTAAGAATTCCAACGATTACTGCCCAACGAGATGTGCGACGTTTGTTGGGTCTAGGGCTTCGCCGTGCTACTTGTTTGGGAGAACTCACGACTCCGATGGTAGGTCGCCCGCCAGAGTTGCGTAACATATCGAACTCGTGGAGCGTCGATACCGAGTAGTCGTGGCGAAACCAGGTCTTGACGGGCATGACCGCGGAGCCAAAGTAATATCCCGAGCCTTGCGTGATGCTGGCTTTGAGGTCATTTATACGGGCCTGCATCAGTCTGCCGAGCAGGTTGCTGAAACTGCCATGCAAGAAGATGCCGATGCAGTTGGCCTGTCCTTGTTGTCTGGCGCTCACATGACTTTGTTTCCACGAGTCATAGAAGAGTTGCGTAGCCGTGGTCTCGATGAGGTTCTTGTCTTTGGCGGTGGCATCATCCCCGCTGGCGACATCGTTACCTTGAAAGCAGCCGGGGTAGCTGAGCTATTTACACCCGGCACACCTATGTCTGACATAACCGAATGGCTTGCCTCCGCTCTTGCGCAGCGAGATGCAAGCAATGCCAATTGACCATCCCCACTAAAACAGGAGCCTTGCCAGGTGGATCTATACGAGTATCAAGGAAAGCAATTCTTCGCATCATTTGGGATTCCAGTCTCGCCTGGAGGAGTTGCCACCACAGTGGAAGAAGCCGTCGCACTAGTGGCAGGTCTTGAGTTTCCCGTTGTCATCAAAGCCCAAGTGCAAGTTGGTGGGCGAGGCAAAGCTGGCGGCATCAAGTTGGCAAACAATGTTGATGAAGTCCGTACTCATGCGAGCAACATCTTGGGCATGGACATAAAGGGCCATATCGTCGAAATCGTTTGGATCGAAAAAGCTTCGGATATTGCTGAGGAGTACTACGCAAGTTTCACTTTGGACCGTGGTGCCAAGCAATACCTGGGCATGCTTTCGGCTGAGGGTGGTGTCGAGATTGAGGCAGTTGCCGCTGATAACCCTGAAGCCATTGCTCGCATTCACATCAACCCCGTTGATGGACTAACCGATGAGGCATGTCGAGCCTGGGTTGCTGCCGCCAAGCTGAACCCCATTGCCACTGAAGGTGTAGTTGAGATATTGCAGAAGCTCTACCGGGCATATGTAGAAGGCGATGCCGATCTTGCCGAGATCAATCCGTTGATTCTCACGCCTGAGGGCAAGGTCCATGCACTTGATGCCAAGGTTACGCTCGATGCGAATGCAGCATTTCGCCATGAGTGGGCCGAATATGAGGCCACACAAGTGCGCGATGAGCGTGAAGAAGCCGCCAATGCAAAGGGCTTGCAGTATGTGGGCCTAGAGGGTTCAGTCGGCATTATTGCCAATGGTGCAGGGCTTGCAATGAGCACTCTCGACGTCGTTAACCAGGTTGGAGGGTCGGCTGCGAACTTCCTCGACATTGGTGGTGGTGCAAACGCCGAGGTAATGGCTGGGGCGCTTGAGGTAATTAACAACGACCCCCGCGTGAAGTCGATCTTCATCAACATCTTTGGTGGCATCACCCGAGGCGACGAGGTTGCTAACGGCATCGTTGCTGCGCTGGAGCGGGTCGACATCGCCGCTCCGATTGTTATTCGCCTTGATGGAACCAATGCCGATGAGGGTCGGGCCATCTTGAAGACACATGAATCAGACCGGCTGATCTCGCTTCCGACGATGATTGCCGCCGCCGAAAAGGCCGTCGCTTTGGCCGGAGGGAAGAGCAAGTGAGCATTTTCGTTGATGAGAACACCAGGGTCCTCTATCAGGGTCTGACCGGTAGTCAAGGCCGTTTTTATGGACTACGGAATAAGGCCTATGGCACCAAGGTTGTGGCTGGTACCAACCCTAAGAAGGCTGGCACTGACGTAGAGGGCATTCCCATCTATGGTTCGGTGGCCGAGGTAGTTAAAGAGACTGGTGCAACAGCATCATGTGTGTTCATTCCAGCCCCTGGCGTTGCCGATGCAGTTATTGAGGCAGCCGAGGGTGGCGTGAAGTTGATCGTGGTTATTACCGAGGGCGTCCCAGCACACGATGAGGCCCGGTTCTATAACAAGTTGCGCCGTGATTTCCCTGATGTTCGCCTGCTTGGGCCTAACTGTCCTGGGCTCATAAGTCCCGGAAAGTGCAACATCGGAATCACGGCTGGCGAGATTGCAATGGGCGACGGTCCCGTTGGCATTGTGAGTCGCTCAGGTACCTTGACTTACCAGGCTCTTTATGAATTGACCCAACAGGGCATTGGCCAAACCACTTGCGTTGGTATTGGCGGCGACCCCGTTCCTGGCACGACTTTCATTGATTGCCTGTCTGCTTTCGAGGCTGATCCTGACACCAAGGCCGTCATGATGTTTGGCGAAATTGGTGGTTCTGCCGAAGAAGAGGCAGCCGAGTTCATTGCGACCAAAATGACCAAACCCGTCGTTGCTTACATTGCTGGCGTAACTGCCCCTCCAGGCAAAAAGATGGGCCACGCTGGTGCCATCGTTTCAGGAGGCAAAGGCACAGCCGAGGCAAAGATGGAAGCGTTACGTGAAGCTGGCGTCAAGGTTGGCAACAACCCCACCGAAGCAAGCGCACTTATGGCAGAGGTAGTCGCGAGTCTTTAATTCCCAGTCAGGCCATACGCTGGTGACATCGTGAAAAAATGGTCCATAAATCGATTGAGCATTCCTTTGATAGGACTGCTTGGGGTAGCAACCCTTCTTGGTGGGTGTTCTAACGATGGGACTACAGAGGCTGATGCCGCAGCTACGAGACTGTCTCGACGTTCAGCGTCCAGCGTCACATCAAGCACCGTATCGAGCACGACCACGAGTACGACCACGGTTCCTGCGGGGCCTGATCTTGAGGCGAAAGCAATGGTGAGTACGACTGGAGTTGTGCTTCCTGTTCTTGGGGTCATTCCGCGGGGCTACCGGGTTCGAACACCATGTGGAAATGAAACTGAAGTGTCAACGGGTAAGCCATTGCGACAGGCAACCGTTGTTATTGACCCTGGCCACGGCGGGGTTGAAACGGGTTCTGTTGGAGCCAACGGGTTGGTTGAGCGTGACCTCAATTTGGGAGTCTCCCGTCGCTTGGTTGCTTTGTTGGAAAAGGCGAACGTTTCGGTCGTGCTGACTCGCACTGCTGATTACCGCATCACAGTTGCTACTCGGGCTGAGATCGCGACCTCCTTGGCTCCAAAGGTGTTTCTCTCTATTCATCACAATGGTGGCTCTGACGCTGCATCAACCAAGCCAGGCACTGAAACCTTTTTTCAGATTGCATCACCAGAGTCAAAGCGCCTAGCTGGTTTGGTGTACGAAGAGTTGTTGGTTGCCTTCTCTAGTTATGAGGGCATTGCCTGGGAAGCCGACACCGATGCGGGTGCTAAATACCGGCCTAACGACAGTGGTGGTGACTATTACGGCATTCTTCGTCGTTCGGTAGGGGTGCCCACTGTGCTTTCGGAAGCATTGTTTTTGTCCAACCCTCCTGAGGCCGAGTTACTCGCAAAGCCTGAAACCCAACAAGTCGAAGCCGAAGCTCTTGCCCGCGCCATTAAACGTTTTCTAAACACCAAAGACTCTGGCTCAGGTTTCGTAGAGCCCTACGCCCGTACTGAACCCGCTGGTCCTGGTGGCGGAGCTGATAATTGCAAGGACCCAGCCCTGAGCTGATGACTTTACAGAGGTCAATCAGTCAGAGTCGGTGGGAGCAGGTGGTCGGTAAAAGGCTGCCAACAGGCTGATTGAGGCACCGAGCCCTAGAACGGTGGCGATGGCGAGGCCAAGCCAACCTGAAAGAGTGTCGTCGATACCAAAGAGACGATCGAGCGACCACTTGCCTGGTCCAATACCAGCAACACAAACGGCTGAGATCGCCAAAATAAAGTTGAACTCCCATCCACTACGAACACTGAAAAAACCATTTGGGCGGTGAACCGTCCAACCAGCAACGAACATGAGCCCGACGAACGCAGCAGCCGCCATAGGTGTTAGCAACCCAGTCGTTAGCAAAAGTCCAGCGCCGACTTCAGTCGATGCAGCAGTCAAAGCATGGAATCGGCCTGGTTTCATGCCTATTCCGTCGAACCAGCGTGCTGTGCCAGCAATACGGCCACCCGCAAAAAACTTTTGCTGACCATGAGCAGCCAAGGTGAGCCCTAACGCAACTCGAAATACCAATAAAGAAAAATCGAAGGCACTCTGACTATCCATAATTTGGAGACTAGACCTCTTAAACGTTGCGTGTTTGACAGAAGTACGTTCGAGGGGCGTACCTTGTTGGTGCTGACTTAAAGTTTTTGCGTGCAAAATGACGCATTTCCAAGGGGGGAAATTACATGGCAGCGATCGTTAAAATGGCTTCTGGCACATTGCGGGGAAATATCGAAGATGGCCTGTCTGTCTTTCGTGGCGTTCCTTACGCCAAGGCTCCTGTCGGTGATCTGCGTTTTAGTCCACCCCAACCAGTTGATTCCTGGAAGGGCGAGCGTGATGCCACTGCCTATGGTGCCATAAGTCTTCAGGCCGATATTCCAATGGCCGCAATGATGGGTGGCGGCGAGCCTGATTCAGAAGACTGCCTATTCCTCAACGTATGGACGCCGGGACTAGATGGAACACGTCGTCCAGTCATGGTGTGGCTCCACGGTGGAGCTTTCATCTTTGGCTCAGGCAGTTCGCCCATGTACTCGGGTGCCAGCCTGTCGCAGCGAGGCGATCTTGTCGTTGTAACGATCAACTACCGCCTAGGCGTGTTCGGGTACCTAGCGCACCCCGATCTGGCCGACCCAAAAACTGGAGCAGTTGGCAATTGGGGTCTGCTCGATCAAATAGCAGCGCTCGAATGGGTACGAGACAATATTGAGGCATTCGGTGGCGACTCAGGCAACGTAACGGTTTTTGGCGAATCAGCAGGCTCAATGAGCACTAGCGATTTACTTGCTGCTCCTACGGCAAAGGGGTTGTTTAATAAGGCAATCTGCCAAAGCGGTGCCCCGATGGCAATGCCTGCCGAAGACGCACATCGTGTTGCCAACCGCCTGGTAAACGCAATGGGCTTATCGTCCATTGACGAGGTAAAGACGGCATCGGCAAAAGACATCATCGCCGCACAGACTGTCGTAATGCAGAGTTCTAGTGGTGAACTCGTCATGCCTTTTCAGCCCAACATTGACGGCGTCGTATTGCCCGCTTCACCTTGGGAACTCATTGCTGGCGGTTCCGCCAAGGGTGTCACTCTCATGATGGGTTCAAACCGTGACGAGATGAAGCTCTTCAGCATGCTTGACCCCGACGCCATGGGCCTCGACGATGAAGGCCTTATCACCCGATTGGTTGCCCGCCTTGGCGATGACGCAAAACTTGCAGTTGATTCTTACCGCAAGGCCCGAGAAGGTAGGGGTGAAAGCGCACCCGCATCTGAGTTGTGGTGGGCAATGGAAAGTGATCGGTTCTTTCGGGCACCGGCGATGCGTTGCCTAGATCTTCATGCTCCGCATGCTTCTGCAACTTTTGCTTACCTAATAACGCTGGAGTCGCCAATGGCAATACTCGGGTCGTGTCATGCGATTGAGTTGCCGTTGGTCTTTGGCACCCTCGATGCTCCTGGAGCATCGATGCTCTCAGGCGAAGGTCAGCCCGTTCAGACACTGTCTAGCCACATGCAAGATGCATGGGTTGCTTTTGCACAAAAGGGTGACCCTTCAACTTCAGGGCTTGGGGCGTGGCCTGCATATACCGCCGCTACCCGAGAGACGATGGTGTTAGGTGTTGAGTGTGGCGTGGAGTCTGCCCCTCGCGAAGATGAGCGTCGAGTTTGGGATGGCTTAGCTGATGCACTACCAAGTTTTGGGCGATAGCCATGGGATGGTCTGCAGCGGACATTCCTGATCAAACAGGGCGAACCATACTTATTACGGGTGCCAATAGTGGCCTTGGTTTATGTTCGGCTCAGGCTCTTGCACGTGCTGGCGCGCGGGTTTTCCTTGCGTGTCGGAATGAAAAAAAGGCCGCAAACGCTCTCGTTAGCGTGAGTGATTGTGCAACTGGGCCCGTACCCGAAGTGGTTGCGCTCGACCTTGCTGACCTTGACTCAGTTCGAGCTTGCTCCGAGGTAATGGCCGATCGAGTTGACCATATTGATGTTGTCATGAATAACGCAGGGGTCATGGCCATTCCGCAAAGTCAAACAGCACAAGGGTTTGAGGCCCAATTTGGAACCAACCACCTGGGCCATTTCGCACTCGACGGTTTGTTAATGCCGCTGCTATTGGCTGCACCTGGCCCTCGTGTCGTGACCACAACATCGTTCATGCATCGTATTGGAACCATGCATTGGGATGATTTAAGCGCCGAGCGTGGATATCGAAAATGGCTGGCTTATGGCCAGTCGAAGTTATCCAACTTGTTGTTTGCCTACGAGCTTGATCGCCTCTCGCAGGCCCGAGGCGGTGCACTCAAGTCGGTGGTTGCTCACCCGGGTTATGCATCTACCCATCTTCAGGCCGTCGGGCCAGAAATGGCTGGCAACCGTCTAGCAGCAAAAATGATGTCTATGTCGAATGCAGTCGCTGCTCAGCCAGCTGCCATGGGCGCTTTACCTCAGCTTTATGGAGCAACCATGCCCGAAGTAAGTGGTGGCGATTTCTACGGTCCAGGCGCACTGTTTGAAATGCGCGGTAGCCCCAAGAAAGTTAAGGCCAATAGTGCTGCTAACGATTCAGCTTCAGCGCAACGCCTATGGGGACTGTCCGAACAAATGACCGGCGTCACCTACCCCTGGTAGTTCTACCGGAAGTAGCTAATTTTTTGATCCACTGATCGGTCCTTGTCTATTAGGGTGGAACATATGAAGGTTGACGGAGGTATTGCAGGTATAGAGGGTGCCGCTGAGGCTGCACGGCTTCAAGAAGCCGGGGGCTTTGACGGCGTATGGACGCCAGAAACAAGTCATGACCCGTTTATGCCTTTGTTGTTAGCGGCCCAAGCAACTGAACGTCTTGAGCTAGGTACGGGCATTGTGGTCGCATTTGCTCGCAACCCAATGAACATGGCCATGGTGGCCAATGACATTCAACTCGCTTCTAAAGGTCGACTACTGCTTGGCCTTGGTTCACAGATAAAGCCACATATCGAGAAGCGTTTCAGTATGCCGTGGTCGCACCCAGCTCCACGTATGAAGGAATACATCTTGGCCATGAGGGCCATTTGGGAATGTTGGAACACTGGCGGAAAGCTCGATTTTCGTGGGGACTTCTATCAACACACGCTGATGACACCATTTTTCAATCCTGGGCCGAACCCATATGGCCCGCCGAAAGTTTTTCTTGCGGGGGTGGGCGAGAAGATGACCGAGGTTGCTGGCGAAGTTGCAGACGGCTTCCTTGTTCATGCATTCACTACCGATCGTTACCTCAAAGAGGTCACCTTGCCTGCCCTCCAAAAGGGTGTGGCAAGTGCCGGAAGGTCCATGAGTGACATTGAGGTTTCATACACGGCCTTTGTTGTCACCGGTGAAAACGATGGCCAAAAACAGGCTGCGGCTGGTATGGCTCGCCAACAAATATCGTTCTATGGCTCGACCCCTGCTTATCGGGGTGTTCTTGAACTTCACGGTTGGGGTGATCTTCAAACCGAGCTGAATACCTTGTCTAAGCAGGGCCGTTGGGGCGATATGGCGGCACTCATCACAGACGACATCTTGGAAACTTTCGCCGTCGTGTGCGAACTCGATGATGTAGCCGACCGCTTAATCGAGCGCTTCGACGGATTAGTACAACGCACCGCTTTCTACGGCCCCGTCACCACCGACCCCGACCGTCGCGCTGCAATCATCGCCGCTCTCCACGCTGCCTGAGGGGTTCTCTTGCGCAACTCGACCATGTGGTGGGTCTCGTAGGCGGGGGCCCCGCCATTGCCGTCGTTGTACCAGCCAGTGTAAAAGCTTGTCTCTCCGCCGTAGGCCATGATGACCAAGGTGGAAATTTGCGCTCCAGGTTGTGGCGTTAGATGCCGATAAAAGGTTTGTAGCTTGGGAGGCCGCGATGAAAGGCACGACAAGTTCAGAACAGGTGTTGCACGTTGACCACCACCAACCTGCGATCGCGGGCAAGGTTTTGAGCTTTCTCTTTTTCGCCAGCGGTATCGCAACGTTGCTCTCGCTCTTGTTGCCCGAGCCGGAAGGCTTTGATGGCGTCGGTGTGGCGATGGTGGGCATTGCCGCCATGACGACTGGTCTCGTCGCGTTCTTTCTTCCGTGGAACCGGTGGTCGCTGAAGGCGTCACTTTGGGGCATGCCGATTGCAATGATTCTCATCTCGATTCACAATGTGGCCGGAGGAGCGGACCCTTACCGGTATGGACTTTTTTACTTGGTCGCCTTCGTGTGGCTGGGCATGTTCCAACGTCAAGGGACAGCTCTACGCTTTCTGCCTTTGCTGGTACCTTCCTATCTCGGCCCGCTTTATGTGAGTGGTTCCACGGCGATCGCCTACGCATCGGCCGCCTATGCGATTCCGATATATGTCATGGTTGCTGAGGTTTTGGCTTGGAAGGCTGAACGCGTGCGAGAACTCCAAGAGCGCCTCTCCCACCAGGTTTTGCACGACGCGCTCACCAGCCTTCCCAATCGTCGGCTGTTGTACGAGTCGCTCAATCGCTCCCTTGCCAGGGCGACCAGAACGAGAGACACGGTTGGCCTGTTGTACATCGACCTCGATGGTTTCAAGCGAATCAATGATTTATTTGGCCACAGCGCTGGGGATGATCTTCTGGTCGAGATGGGTGCGATTCTGCGACGAGTAACCCGCGCAACTGACATGCCTGCACGTCTTGCGGGTGATGAGTTCATCGTGCTTGTCGATGGGGATGTATCAATCGAGTCGCTCGGTCTCCTGGCTGAACGGATTAGCGAACAGGTGGATCTATTGGGGAAGGGTTTGGATATTCCCATCGGTGCCAGCATTGGTTTCGTTGTCTCTGACGGCCTCGAGAGTGCCGATGAGATATTGAGCCGAGCCGATGCCTCCATGTACCTCGCAAAGAATGGCAGTTCTCGGAATGGCCATTCTCGGTCGATATTTCCGGCTCATATCTAGTTTCAAAAAACTACGAACGCCGAGAGGATCGCTGCAGAATGATAGCTCTTCGGGGCTTGTTAGGCATCGACCCGAGAATGGCGATCGCTCTCGGCGGCTAGCCTCCGACCACGATGATGCCGCGCTGTTCAGCGCCGCCTACGACGATGATCCCTCGTTGCTCAACTCGGCCACCGAGCCCGTCCGGTGCGGTGACGCTGATCGAATGGTGCCCCTCTGATAGGTCGGGCACGACAGCGTGGCCCCAACCGAGGTCGCCGTCGAGACTCGACATCCAGGTGATATCGCGCGGCTCCACCGAGCCGTGTCCATGGTTGTCAAACAGAACCCGCAGTGGAACGGGCCCCAGCGGTAGGGGGCAGCAACCCGATTCGGCACCGGTCGGAAGCGCCAGAAATGCCGTACGCGGAGTGGGGGCCAAAGCGAACGGCTTGGTGTCGGCGGTTGCGGTCATCAGCTCGGCGCCGGCCAGGGCCCGGAACCGGCAGGCATTGCCACCGGGAAGCCGTCCGCGCTCAACGGAGACGACGCCATCCGGAGGGTCGGTTGCTACCACCTGCCATGTTTCATCCTGGTCCGCTCTGAACAGCACGATCACCGACGTCGAAGAGCGTGGGTGATGGGCCTCCACCCGCACTCGGAGTCGTTCGCCGTCCTCCTCGGGACCGGTGATCGAAACCGTTGGGGCCTCACCCACTTCGACGACCTGGATGGATTCGCCGCCATCGTGAAAGGCAATTGCCGTCACCTTACCGACGGGCCATTCGATCACCTCGCAGAAGTCGAGCCAAGGCTCGCGTTCGATGGGAACCGGCTCGCCACCCACCGATGCAGCATGCCCTACACCATGTCCGCAGTTGTCACAGCTGTAGTTGCATGCCCGAGCCGCGATGAAGCGGCAGTGATGGGTTGCCAGCACGCGACGGTTGGCGTCTAGTAGATCGATCGACAGTGGCGATGGTGAATCGGCCGACACCAGTAGGCAGGCACGAGGAAGTTCAGTGTTGGGTTCACGAACACCGGTACAAGGTCGGGCCCGTCCAGTCCGCCTCCCGACAGCCCGTTCAGCTGACGGTCCCACAGTGTGCGATCGATATCGCTCAACCGGCCCACGCGGACCCCGTCTGATCGAGTCGGGCCACCGCGGTGGATGATCCGGTTGCCCACTGACAAGGTGATCTCGCCGGTGACTTTTTGACCGGTGAGGTTGTCGCCACCGAGGCGACCGCGGCGAACGCTCGGGTATGCTCGGGCCACGAGTGTCTTGTAGGCGACGAGAGGCACCGAGTTTGGTGTGCCGTAGCCGGGTGTGACTGCGCTGTTGAACTGGATCGACTGCGTGAACTCGATGCTTTCGATACCGACCGACGCCTCCGAGAACAGCTGCTGCCAACCGTCTTCGAGTTGGTCACGTTTCCATCCCGGTGGTAGCTCAGCATCTGGCTCGCCACTGGGAGCCTCACCCACCTGGCCCGGGAGACCCCGTACGCCGAGGCGGCGGGTGAGGCGAGCAGCGATGGCCTCCGCAAGGTCGTCGAGGTTGGGCAGATCGTTAGTAGGCATGGAAGCCTCCTGACTCGTTGGGGCGGGAACGAGG
>JBBSKG010000019.1:0-28057 GCA_038256565.1 Acidimicrobiales bacterium
AACACCACTGACCGTATGACTCCGTTGCAAGTTGGATCGTTAACCACATGGAAGTCTGTTTCGGCTGGTCAGAGTCATTCATTGGGTGTGAGGACCGACGGAACGCTGTGGGCATGGGGTTCCAACGCCTCGGGTCAGTTGGGCCATGGCAACACCACTGACCGTATGACTCCGTTGCAAGTTGGATCGTTAACCACATGGAAGTCTGTAGATGCAGGTGCCGATCATTCTCTGGCGACTCAGACCAATGACACCTTGTGGGCGTGGGGCTCGAATTTTCACGGTGTGTTGGGCGACGGAACGACTACTGATCGCCTAGCTCCATTGCAGGTTGGTTCGGCAACTTGGGCCATGGTTTCTGCTGGGAGTGATCACTCGCTTGGGGTTAAGACTGACGGGACGACATGGTCTTGGGGTTGGAATATTTCTGGTCAGTTAGGTGATGGCACCACGATCGACCGTTCGATCCCGGTGCAAGTTGGCATTACTGCAACTTGGGCCTCGGTCTCGGCTGGTTACGACCCTGCTTCTGGAGCCGAACATTCGCTCGGAATTAAAACTGACGGCACGGCATGGGCATGGGGAAATAATCAGAGTGGCCAACTTGGTAATGGTCTGGCGATTGAACGTTCCGTTCCGGACCAACTTGATGCGGCAACGGACTGGTCGGAGATCAAGGCTGGCGCTGAGCATTCGTTGGGGCTGAAGACCGACGGCACTCTTTGGGCATGGGGCAACAACACCTATGGCCAATTGGGTCAGGCCAACACCATTGAACGTCCGACTCCTACGCAGATTGGTTCAGCTAATAATTGGGCTTCGTTTGGAGCTGGCGATCGTCACTCGTTGGCCGTGAAGACCGATGGCACGCTCTGGGCTTGGGGTGAGAACGAGTGGGGCCAACTAGGAGACGGAACCATGACAGATAGGTTCAGCCCCGTGAAGATTGGTGTGGATGCAGATTGGTTGGCAGTAACTGGCGGTTATGGGCACTCGTTGGCCATTAAGACCAACGGCACGCTTTGGGCATGGGGTCACAATCTCTATGGCCAAGTTGGTGACGGGACTACCACTAGTCGCATGAGTCCGGTACAAACAGGCACGACAACGAATTGGAAATCAGTTGACGCAGGGTCCTTCCATTCCTCGGCAGTAAAGGCCGACGGCACTCTGTGGACTTGGGGCGATAACGCCACAGGACAACTTGGCGATGGCACAAAGATAGTTCGCTCGACTCCGACCAAAGTGGGCAGCGAAGCAACTTGGAGTTCGGTGACTAGCGGTTATGGGCACTCGTTGGGGCTGAAGACCAACGGCACGCTTTGGGCATGGGGTGACAATTCCTATGGCCAAGTTGGTGATGGCACGAACGGACAGCGTCTAAGCCCTGTGCAGGTTGGATCATCGACAGATTGGAAGACAGCTGTAGCTGGCACCAATCATTCTTTGGGAACAAAAACAGTTGGGACTCTGTTTGGGTGGGGTTCCAATGGCAACGGCCAACTAGGCGACGCCTCTACCACCGATCGCTCGGCCCCAGTTCAGGTTGGGACGGGCGTGGACTGGCTAGCAGTTTCTGCTGGCGACCGTCATTCTTTGGGGCAACGAGCGCAAGTAACGCCTCCTCCTACAACCACTATTCCTACCACCTCCCTTCCTCCCTCAACTACCACCTCCCTTCCTCCCTCAACTACCACCTCCCTTCCTCCCTCAACTACCACCTCCCTTCCTCCCTCAACTACCACAACGGCTCCTCCGACAACGGTTGCTCCAGCCTCAACACCAACTACCGCACCGCCTACTGTTTTACCAATGGCAGTGTTTGCATCGCCTGACCCGATTGGGTCCTTTGATGTTGCCGCAATGAGTCCAGGTGGGCTTCGAGTTGGCGGTTGGGCACTAGACCCTAATGTGACTAGTCCAATAGGCGTTCACTTATATGTCGATGGATCATTCGCAACGGCGTTTGATGCGGATGCCAATCGGCCCGATATCGGCGCAGCATTTGCAGGCTTTGGTAATGCCCATGGCTTTGATGTCTTTGTTCCTGCTGGTGCTGGCAGTCACAGCGTGTGTGTTTATGGCATCAACCAGGGTCTAGGAAATAACGTCTTGATTGGTTGTCGTTCTGTAACCATTGGAGCTGATCCAATTGGGTCTTTTGATGTTGCGACGATGGCTCCAGGCACAACACGTATTACGGGTTGGGCACTTGATCCAAATACTGCAAATGCAATCGAAACGCATGTCTATGTTGATGGCGGATTTGTAGGAGCAATTGATGCTGACGTAAATCGAGAAGACATCGGATCAGCATTTCCCGGTTACGGACAAGACCATGGCTTTGATGCTGATGTTGACATAGCGCCTGGCTTCCATACTGTTTGTGCATATGGCATCAACATAGGGCCAGGCTCTAACTCGCTTATTGGCTGTCGTTGGGTATTGGTAAACCCTGACCCCATCGGCTCATTCGACGTTGCTTCGATAACAAATGGCAATCTTCGAGTTGCTGGTTGGGCGCTTGACCCAAACACAGCAGATTCAATTGCGGTGCACGTCTATGTTGATGGCGGGTTGGTCGAAGTAATTGATGCCAACGCCAACCGCTCCGACATAGGCTCAGCCTTTCCAGACTTTGGTGATGAGCATGGCTTTGATGAAATCTTGACCGTGCCCGTAGGACCGCATTCTGTGTGTGCTTATGCCATCAACCAAGGCGCAGGCTCCAATGTTTTGCTTGGTTGTCGTTCAACGAGCTGACCGCAGTGGGCCCACATTGTGAGGGGTCCTGGTTATTCGTTAAGGCCACCATTAGGCTTTCAAAATTAGATTGACCAGTTCGATTACCGGGGGGATTTATGAAGAACGTGCGGCTGTTTGGTGTTGTCAGTTTGTGTCTTGGCCTACTCGCCGTAGCGAGTCCTGCCAGAGCGTTGACACCGCCGATATCGGAGACAGCCGGTGTGTTTGGCTGGGGCGATAACTCTCAGGGTCAACTTGGTGATGGCACCACGACCGATCGTTCGACACCAGTGATGACTGCACCCAGTGACGTGTGGATGTCGGTCGCGGCAGGCGCAGAACACTCGATTGCCATGAAGCATGATGGCACCATGTGGGCGTGGGGAGACAACTCACAGGGTCAACTCGGTGATGGCACCACGACCGATCGTTTGGTGCCGACTCAGATAGGAACGGGAACCGATTGGTTGGATTTCGATGCTGGCGGACTTCATTCGCTGGGGGTTAGGAATGATGGGACTTTATGGGCGTGGGGAGACAACTCACAGGGTCAACTGGGTGATGGCACCACGACCGATCGCTTGGCTCCAGTGCAGATTGGTACCGGTACCACGTGGGACGCAGTTGCCGCTGGTAATGATTTCTCTCTGGCCTTGAAAGAAGACGGCACAATGTGGGCCTGGGGAAACAACTTCGACGGTCAACTGGGTGACGGCACCACGACCGATCGTTTGGCACCAGTACAAGTTGGTTCGGCCACAACCTGGGTACAGGTGGCTGCAGGCAATGATCATTCGATGGCGCTTAAGGATGACGGCACATTGTGGGCCTGGGGCAACAACCTCAATGGTCAACTTGGTGATGGAACAATCACGCAACGCACCGCACCGGTACAGATTGGCACTGGCACAACATGGGCCTATGCATCTGCGGGAAATGGGCATTCTCTAGCCTTGAAAGAAGACGGCACAATGTGGGCATGGGGACTCAACCTCGATGGCCAACTCGGCGATGGCTCGATAACCCCTCGCTTGAGTCCGGTTCAGATCGGTTCTAGTACCAACTGGGATTTAGTTGCCGCAGGTGATGGTCATTCGCTTGGTGTTATGCAAGATGGGACCTTGTGGGCATGGGGTAACAACTTCGATGGCGAGTTGGGCGATGGCACGACCACCGATCGATTGTCTCCGGTTCGAGTAGGCAGTGAGGTCAGTTGGTATGACGTAGATGCTGGCGGAAGTCATTCTCAGGGAGTTCGTGCTGGTGTGATTCCTAAGACTTTCGCTACCCCCAACCCGGAGGGTGCATTTGACTCTGCAAGTGCAGTTCCAGGAGGAATCCAGGTTGCGGGCTGGGCACTTGACCCAAATACCAGCGACCCAATTGGTGTACATGTTTATGTGGGTAATGTGTTTGCTGGTGCCCTTGTGGCAGACGATTACCGTGAAGATATCGACTCCCTCTATGAGGGTTACGGCGGTAATCACGGTTACAACGGAATAGTCCCAGCAGCGCAGGGACCTCAATCGGTATGTACCTATGCAATAAATGAAGGCGTTGGAACCAATATGCTGATTGGCTGCAAGAACGTCTCCGTTGCTCTTCCTGATAGTCCGATTGGCTCGTTTGACGCTGCTTCGATTGCCCCAGGAGGGGTTCGTGTTGCTGGGTGGGCACTTGATTCACAGACCAAAGACCCAATCGTGGTTCACGCTTATGTTGACAACGTGTTTGTAGGAGCATTTGATGCCGATGAGAGTCGCCCAGATGTTGCTGCGGCATTTAATGGCTATGGCAAGAATCATGGCTTTGAGAAAGTGATTCCAGCTTCTGGTGGTGCACACACGATCTGCACTTATGGCATCAATGTCGGCCTCGGAGCCAACTCACTGATTGGGTGTCGTTCCGTGACGGTTATTGCTGACCCGATCGGTTCGTTTGATGCCGCCACACCAACCCTTGATGGGGTGAATATTCAGGGTTGGGCATTAGACCCGTTCACGACCGACCCAATCGTCGTACATGTATACGTGGACAACACTTTTGTGGGCGGCCTTGACGCTGATATGAGTCGTCCAGATGTTGGTGGCGTCTTCCCCGGACTTGGCAATGACCATGGGTTCGATCACTTTGTCCCAGTAGCTCCTGGGCCACACACGATCTGCACCTATGGCATAAACGTTGGTCCAGGTAACAACTCACTAATCAGTTGTCGCCAAGTTACGGTTCCAACAGATCCGTTCGGCTCGTTCGACATAGCATCGTTTGGTTCTGGCGGACTCCGTATTGCTGGTTGGGCAATAGACCCGAGCACAGATGAGCCGATCGTCATGCACGTATATGTGGATGGGCAAATCGTTGCAGCATTCGATGCCGATGCCACCCGCACAGACGTTGGTCAGATCTTCGCTGATTACGGAGACGATCATGGTTTCGATGTTGATCTTCCGGTCACTCCCGGAATACACACGGTGTGTGTTTATGGAATCAACGTTGGGCTTGGAAACAACTCACTGATTGGTTGTCGTTCAACGAGTTGATTTAAAACGACCTAATCCTCTTTGAGGCCAGCCAGTTCCATGGATTAATCAACAGGGGGACCGCTCCAGCCAAGGTTGGCCGGTCCCCCTGTTGGTGGAGTTGACGGGTTAGCCTTGTTTGTATTGTGGCTATGACAACGCGACGTCCTATCTCTAAACAAACGAACGTGCGTTCCACTAGCAAGAGCCCTGGATCTAAGCGTGGCGGGCGAACCAGCTCAGCGAGTAAGCGGCCAGCCAACAAGAGCCCAGATCGCTCTCGATATGGTGGGCCATTAGGGGTTGGCCTTCTATTGGTTGGTGTTCTGGCTGGCCTAGGTACCTATGTTGATCTAGCGGGTCCTGTGGGTCGTCTGCTACATGCAGCCGCTCAAGGCTCCGTGGGTGCAATAGCTATTTTTATTCCCGTTGTTCTGGTGGGGGTGGGTTTGGTTCGCCTCGTAAGTCATGATCCCGAAAACGATGAATTAAGCGATGGGGATCGTCGTGTTATTGGTGGTGTTGTACTGGCGGTGATTGCGCTTGATGGTTTATTGCATCTGGCATGGGGTCCACAGCCTGGCGATGGCATTGCAATGGACGATCTTCATGGAGCAGGTGGTCTTGTTGGCTTGATTGTGACTGCTCCAGGTCAAGCGCTTCTCGGCATATGGGGAGCGGGTTTCATGTTGATAGCCCTTGGTATAGGTGGCGGGTTGGCCATCACCGGAATCACTGCATCAAAGGCAGCTAGGTGGGTATTGGCTCGCGTCCGTGACGTTGCCAGAAGCATGCGTAGAGGCATCACATGGGCAATGACGTTAAGCGATCGCCACGGCGTGACCGATGGTGATGATGAGGGCAATCTTGTTATGCAGACCAATGAAGAAACGGTCATTGATCTGGTGAAACCTCGGTGGCGCAACAGCCCTGGCGATGAATCCGACGACGCCACTATCGTCACGGGTAATGAAACGACGGCGCTGACGATCTCGTTGCCACCGTCTTTGTCTGATGAAAGTTATGAAGACGAGTCTGACGAGACGTCGATAGCGATTGGTCCTCAAAACTCAACTGGTGAGGTCAGCGCCTGGGTGTTGCCACCGGTATCACTGCTTGTTAGAAGCGAAGCGGCTGAGATTGATGTGGAGTTGGTAGAAGAAGGTGGTCGTTCCCTTGAGAGTGCGCTGAGGGCTCATGGCGTTGAGACCCGCCTTGTCGGCATGACTGTTGGTCCAACGGTTACTCGTTATGAACTTGAGCTTGGTGATGGAGTCAAGGTCGCTCGCGTGACCAGCCTGCACAAGGACATTGCCTACGCTATGGCATCGCCCGATGTGCGCATTCTTGCCCCGATTCCGGGGCGCTCGGCTATTGGTGTTGAGGTACCTAACCGACAACGTCAGCTTGTGGCGCTTGGCGACATCCTTACAAGCGAAGAGGCCCGCAAGGCAACGCACCCCTGCGAGGTCGCACTTGGTCGCGACATTGCAGGGCGAGCGGTTATGGCAAACCTGGCCGAGATGCCTCATATTCTCATTGCGGGTGCAACCGGTGCAGGAAAGTCGAGCTGTCTTAACAGCTTGTTGACTTCGCTGCTTGTGCGATCAACGCCCGATCAGGTGCGCCTCATCTTGATTGACCCCAAACGAGTCGAGTTGGGCCAATACAACCACCTTCCTCATTTGTTGACCGAGGTAGTCGTTAATCCCAAGAAGGCAGCCAATGCACTGTCATGGGCGGTCAAAGAGATGGAGCGGCGTTACGATCTTTTGTCCGAAGTTGGAGTGCGCGACATCACTGGCTACAACCAGGCTTTCGATGAGGGAGAGTTGCGTACTGAGGCCAGAGCAGAAGGCGTCGAAGATGCTGGTGAGCCCGTCTATTCGAGACTGCCGTTCATTGTGATCGTGATTGATGAGTTGAACGACCTCATGATGGTGGCCGCTCGTGACGTTGAAGATTCGATTTGTCGCATCGCACAGATGGCCCGAGCGGTGGGTATTCACTTGGTCATCGCAACGCAGCGTCCCTCGGTGAATGTCATCACAGGGGTAATCAAGGCCAACGTTCCCGCTCGCCTTGCTTTTGCGGTCTCTAGTTTGGCCGACAGTCGAGTCATCCTTGACCAAGCCGGTGCAGAGCGTTTGATTGGACAAGGCGACATGTTGTTGCTCGGCGCGTCGTCGTCGATTCCTCGTCGCATTCAAGGGGCCTGGGTTGGCGAGGACGAGGTTCGTGAAGTGGTCGCTCACTGGAAAGCTCAGTCACCAGAAGTCACCTATGACCAAGCCGTGGTTCCAGAGGGCGAAGAGATTGATCTGATGGGTGGCTACGGACCAGGTGATGGCGATGGCGACGACGATGCCTCACTGCTTTGGCAAGCAATGGAACTCGTAGTGCGTTCACAGCTTGGGTCAACTTCGATGTTGCAACGCAAGCTTCGAGTGGGTTTCGCCCGAGCTGGGCGACTGATGGATCTCTTAGAAATGCGCGGCGTGGTTGGGCCGTCCACGGGCTCAAAGGCACGAGACGTATTGATGACGGTCGAGGAACTCGACGAGCTGCTAGCGAGCGGACAACGCTAGAGAGACTGCCAACGACTTGGGCGACCAGGGTGGGGCGAAATACCTCGGGACCGCTTCCGGCTCCGACCCGGAAGGGCACATGAAAGGCCGTTCAGGTCTCCTCGCAAGACCCGGAGGGCGATGAGGCACTGCCAATGAGCCGGGCCAGAGGTCGTCACCCCGCACGGCGAGGATGACAGGGAGTGTATACATCGTGCGAAGCTCGCCAAGAAGCGCAATGGCTTCGCGAACGCCGTCAGGGGACCTACAGCGGTGACGATCACCGGCTGTGATCCCAGATCAGAAGGAATACTCAGGCCAATGTCGTCGACCTCCTCGCCCAAGAAGCCAGCCAGGGTGCTCGCCCCGCTCCATCCATGAGCGCCAATAATGGGAATCCTCGTTCTTGTCGCACGAGGAGCGGGCGATGGGGTCTACCGGGTGATGAAACAAACTTGGCCTGCAGCGCCGTGACGTTGGTCATACACCGGATGATGCCGATACCTGGTTGCCGAGATGTTTGCCTGGCGAAATAATGTGGGCAACCTCGTTTGAGGTGACGACCTTGAGGCGGTTGCCAGCGCCTGACGAGTCGTGCGAATTCGTACCACCATGCGGGAATCGTGTTGGGCAGATCGGTGTCCAATCAGGGGAGCACACCCGCCAAGGTGGACGCCGGATGTTATTGGGTGAATAGATGGCCAAACATTTTTCCCAGGTCCTGAACCCGCGGAATGTTCCGCCTATAGTCCAGGCCACGGAAGGCCTTGGTCACAACTCGGGATGCAACGGACGGGACCTCGTACTATGCGGTTAAGAAAGAAATTCGTCGCCCCGGCAGCGAAGTTAAAGCGGCCGGTAAAGGTATTGCTCGGCGCAGGCGTACTTGTCGGAGCGGGGCTCGCTGTCGTTTCTCAGGCAGGGGCGGACGATCCCGGCTTTCCAGCACCCGGCACGAGGATCGAGTTTGCCGTACCTCCGATTCCGAACGTCCCACGGACCTTTACGACATTAAAGTGTCCTTCGCCGGAGCCGGTGATCAGCGGCGTTTTCGAGATTAGCCCGAACGCGAGGGGGGCCGAATCGCCTCGACAGGCCGTGCATGAGAGTGTTCTGTTACGCAACCAGCTGCCGAGACTCCCTTTCGATCGCCTTGTGCCCGGCAAAGAAGGAAGCCGAGGACAGGCGTTCGCGATTCTTGACGGCTCGACGGAGTTCATCGTCTATGCCGAGCAACTAACCACCTTCCCCGATTCCGCCGCTGGCGCACCCGCCGCTGGAATGCGGTCCTGGTTCGTGACTGGCTTGATCGCCTGTGCCGGTGTCACAGACGCTGGGGGTGCACGATGAACCCTCGGCGCTCGTCCCCGATAAGGGTGGCTCTTCTGGTGTGCGTGACGCTGTCATTAACTGCTATCCCCGCGTCGGCTCACCCAGAGGGCGTGTACTACCCACATCCGTGGAGGATGAATGCGCTCACTGGGCGCTTCGCAGTCAGTTGGCGGTTCACGCCTGAGTTTCCTGCCGATGCGGGGTTCCGAGCGAGGGTCCGCGAAGGTGCACAGCAGTGGAACAACGTTGGTGCCCGCCTAACGCTTAAAGAAGTGGCGGCAGCAGAAAGCAATTACGCGGGCAGGGGCTGTGGCAACCAGCTCCTTCAGGGTACGGACCGCAACGGAATGCACTGGGAGGCGATCGATGGCCCAGGTGGGCACCTTGCTGTCACGTGGCTATGCTTCGGCACGATTGGCCTCAATACCAATCGCCTGTATAGCTTCGATATGGGATGGAACTCTGCGGAAAGTTGGCACATTCCTACCTCCGATCCGCCGTCGGGAACTATCGATGTTGGGAGCGCAGCGAGCCACGAGTTTGGTCACGTGACTGCCTGGGAGCCGCATTTCGACGACGTGGCTGGCGCTAATGGCTCGCTGTGCACGGTAGGTGACGTGAACCGCCACACGATGTGCGCGTACTACGAGCCCGGCACTCTGCGCATGCGGACGCTAGAGTCGCACGACATCGAGACGTTCGTGAACCGGTATGGGCGATAGTCCTTTGTGGAGCAACACTCCCCGCTAGTCGAGACGAAATCGAGAACAGGCGTCGCCTACTCGTTGCGGTGGCTATCTGTCGCCGTAGCGACCTTCATGTGTTTCAGCGGATGCCGCTCCGAGCAGACAACGCAACCTGTTGAGCCTCCTTGTCCCCGCGGTATCGTCCGAACGGCGTCTGTCGAATCGGGCGACACCATTCTCGCTGTCGCGGTCTGCGTGACTCCGAACATCGGCGCTGTAGGAACACCCGTGAGCTTTGTCGCGGAGACAGCCTTCCGAGATTCGGTGCGGCCTTCTCTCGCAGTTTGCGGCAGCAGTATGGAGTACGGAGATGAGGCGTTGATGGGCACGCCGGTTCCTCGATGTCAACCGTCCTGTTCAACCGATACGGTGACCAAAAAGAGTTCCGGCGCAATGTCACTCCGAATTCCCGATCACGTCTACAACACGGCGGGCCGGTACACCGCAACTTTGACCCTGACAGCTCGTAGCCTGTGCGAACAAACCCCCGCGCTGCTGGCGGTCGTGAAGATCCCGATTGAGATTGGGTAGGCACAGACAACTTCGGCGCTACCGCAATCGAGCCGTGGCCGATCGGGTTCGCCCGAGCTCAAGAGCGAAGTATCCCGACCCTCCCGGCGGCGGCGGGGCGAACGACCTCTTGTTCGCATTTGCTCAACACCCACTGCATCCTTTCGTTCCGTGGCCAGCTGGCGAACTCTTCAACACGATCGCCGTCATGGTGAAACAAGTGCCGACTCACTCTCCTCGAGCAACCGAACGAACGGCAGAGCGAAGATGCTCCCCGGAGGCTTGATTGAGGAGATAGCCACACCGCAAACTTTCCTTGCCAACATTGGGGAGTTGCGTTGACCGCACCAAGCGTCGGGTCGTCGAACGCGTGCGGGCGATGCCGACCGAGGGCTTCGGAAGCGACCAAATATTGGGTTGTTAGGTGACCACTTTAACGATGGCACCCATGTGATCGTTTGCTGACTGCTCGTCATCGACGAGTTCGGCTGCCATGCTGAGCTCATGTCGATTGCCGACGAACTTTTGGAGTAGCGCCGCTTGCGCCGACAAGCTGGTGATTCCAGGGTGACAGACAAGGGCCGTGAGTTGATTTTTCGCCTCACGCAAGGCGACCTCGTGGAGGAGTTCCAACGAGCGCTCGATGAGGTCTCTGATTCTGACCCGTTACTGTTGGGTCGCGACGAACTTGACGAATGACAGAGAGGGGCGTGGATGATCGTTGTCGATGAATACCTCGCGGCACGCGTGGTGTTTGGTGTATGGCCCGATGGGTTGCCCGACGACGATGACATCGCGATGACCGCATCGCACCACTGGCGCTTGCTACAACGAATCCACAATCCAGCGAGTGGCCAGTTGTCGGCGGTCGTCTCGCAGTTCACCCGAAAGACCTGATGGCGATCCGCCACCCGCATCCTGATGTCCTTCATATTCTCGACCCTCGTCCTTTGCTCGACGACGCGACCGCGATCAACGCCCGGTACAACGCTGGTGGTCTGTTGCCTAACTCTATTTAGCTAACCCTATTTTCTAAACCCTATTTAGTTGGTAACAACAACTAAATAGGGTTAGGCTTGCCTTTCCCACGATGGAAGGAAATCGTCTCATGACCGACCCGGCGTCAGCTCCTGTGATGGGTGCTGAAATCACCGCGGATAGGCCTCAGCTTTCACATCGCCAGATTCAGATTGTGTTTGTTGGGCTCATGTTGGGCATGTTACTGGCTGCACTCGACCAGACGATCGTATCGACAGCGCTTCCCACGATCATTGGTGAGTTAGGCGATCAAGACAAGCTCCCGTGGGTAATCACCTCGTACTTGTTGGCATCGACCGTGTCGACGCCTCTGTGGGGAAAGATCAGCGATCTATTTGGCCGTAAACACCTGTTTCAAACAGCGATCGTGGTGTTCATGGTCGGGTCAATGCTCATTGGCCTTTCGCAAAACATGGTCATGCTTATTGCCTTTAGGGCACTGCAGGGGCTCGGTGCAGGTGGGCTTATGGCACTAGCCCAGGCGATCATCGCCGACCTTGTCGCCCCTCGTGAACGTGGGCGCTATCAGGGCTACATAGGCTCAGTTTTTGCATTCTCCAGCGTGGTCGGTCCAGTCGCTGGAGGATTCTTCGTAGATAACCTTTCGTGGCGTTGGGCTTTCTACATAAACATTCCGGTCGGAATCATTGCCTTGGTTGTGACTAGCTCGGTGCTTCGTCTTCCAGTGCGGCGAGTGGAACACAAGATTGACTTTCTGGGGGCAGCGTTACTTGTTGGCAGCGTTAGCTCATTACTCATTGCCGCCGAGTGGGGTGGGCGTGATTATGACTGGGGTTCGTCCATGATCCTTGGGTTATTAGCAGTGAGCGCTATTGGGGCAACTCTGTTCATTTTTCAGGAACGACGAGCTTCCGAGCCCATTTTGCCCTTACGACTTTTTGCTAATCAGCGCGTGTCATTAGCTTGTGGTGCCTTGTTTGTGGTGGGTTTGGCCATGTTTGGGGCCATTGTCTTTTTGCCGCAATACCTCCAGATCGTGGCGGGGGCCAGCCCTACAACATCAGGCATGTACATGTTGCCGCTTATGTCGGGATTGATGCTCACAATGGTCACTTCAGGTCGACTTATTACAAAGACGGGTCGCTATAAGCGCTTCCCCGTAATGGGAATGGTTTTGGTGACAATCGGCATGTACATGTTGTCGTTCCTCGATGTGGGGACGGGTGGTGTTTATAGATCAATCTCGATGTTTGTGCTTGGCGCTGGCATAGGAATGGTCATGCAAGTACTCGTGCTCGTCGTGCAAAACAGCGTTGAAATTCGCGACCTTGGGGTTGCAACCGCAACGGCAACATTCTCACGTTCGATGGGCGGAGCAATGGGCGTGGCGCTCTTTGGCGCAATTATGAGCAACCGACGTGAATTCCACATTCCTCGGTTGCTAGCAGAGGCTGGAGTTGGTGGTCCCGGTGAAGCCGGAGGTGGAGCCCTTAGTGGTTTGTTGGGAAGTCCGAAACAGATTCAAGGCCTACCAGCACCCGTGCGTGACGCGATTCTTGAGGGCTTTGCCCGGTCTCTTCATGTCGTGTTCTTGTCTGCGATTCCTATTGCATTGTTTGGTTTGGTAATTGTCTTGTTTATTAAAGAATCTGAATTGCGCTCAGGTGCCGCCCCTGCAGGTGTTGATGGCCAAGGTGACAAGGTGGATTCAGATGATGGTTCATCTGAAGTTAATAAGACAGACATCCCAGTTGAGACAGTAAAGTCTTAAATATATATGGCTGCAACGTCTACAGGGAGTGAGTTGGTGACGACCTTATTTGGTCCCTCGGCACTTGCGACTCCTGCGAATGCGGTCACCTTGTTGCGTGTATTGGTGACACCGATCTTGCTGGTTTGGATTTTGGCAGGAGGAGCATCGTGGCCAGCATTTGGCCTTTGGGTCGCGTTGGCATCAACTGATGGAGTTGATGGCTATATCGCTCGTCGACATGGCACGACCAGATCAGGTGCATTTCTAGACCCTTTGGCGGATAAGTTTCTAGTGCTGGGCGCGTTGGTTGCCTTGGTATCGATTGAGCGTTTCTCGTGGGTACCCGTAGCTCTCATTGCCTTTCGCGAGGTGTCTATGAGTGCATATCGCAGCCACCTCTCGCGCCGCGGCATTTCGTTGCCAGCTCGGTGGTCTGCAAAGGTGAAGACCGTTATTCAGGTGATAGCGGTTGCAGGTGCCTTGCTGCCTCCCGTGACCGACCAGAAACCCGATGTTTCTATGGTTGTCTTGTGGGTTGCAGTTGCATTTACCGTTGTCACTGGGGTGCAGTATTTACGTGACGGCTGGAAACCGCTTCATGCGATGTGAGGTCATTGCCGTAGGCACCGAGTTACTTCTAGGCCAAATTGTTGATACCAACTCGTCATGGATCGGCGAACGTCTTGCTGCACATGGCATTGACTCACACTTTCAGACCAAGGTGGGCGACAATCTCGACCGCATCGTCGCAGCGTTTCGTATTGCCCTTGAGCGCAGCGATGCAGTGGTTGTTTGCGGCGGGCTCGGGCCCACTCATGACGACATCACGCGTCTCGCCTTGGCGCAGGTCATGGGAGTCGAACTCGTTCGAGATGAGGCAGTGCTTGATCGCATTCGATCGATGTTCGAGTCCCGGGGCCGTACAATGCCGCCGAGCAATGCCGTGCAGGCCGACGTGCCGGTGGGGGCGACGATTATCGAACAGCGACGAGGTACTGCTCCCGGGCTGATCGGGTCCGTCGCTGAGGGAAAAGTCATATATGTCGTGCCGGGAGTTCCTCACGAGATGATTGAGATGATGGAACGGGTGGTGCTCGACGACCTTGTCATGCGTTCGGGCCAACGAGCGGTCATTGCTAGTCGAGTACTTCGCACGTGGGGTGAGTCAGAATCAGCCCTGGCTGATCTGTTGGCTCCTCATATCGCAACACTCGATGACTCAGGTGTTGATAATCCAACGCCTGATGACTTAGGTGCTAGACCCACACTTGCATTTTTGGCTAGCGGTATTGAGGGAATAAAAGTTCGTATTACAGCTAAGGGCCCAGACAGAGAAGCGGTTGATGCAATGCTCGATACTGAAGAGGTTGAGCTTCGATCACTTCTTGGCCAGCTGGTATTTGGTGTCGACGATCAAACCATGGAATATGCCGTGGGCTCATTGCTTGTTGAGCGTGGCCTAACCGTTGGTCTCGCTGAGTCAATGACTGGCGGACTAGTTGCCATGCGCATGACAGCGGTTCCAAATGCCAGTGCATGGTTTAGGGGTGGCCTTGTTTCTTACGCTAGTGAAACCAAGTTTGATCTTCTTGATGTGCCGGTAGGTCCGGTGGTTTCTGCATCAAGTGCAGCCGATATGGCCAGTGGCGCACGCAAGCTCTTGAGTGCCGACGTTGGTCTTTCTGTTACCGGAGTTGCTGGGCCGAACGAACAAGATGGTCAACCCGTCGGCACGGTCTGGCTTGGCTGTGACGTTTCTGGCAATGTGCACACACATCTGTTGCAGGCCTCAAACATGGGCGGGCGTGAACAGATTCGCCAACTTGCCGCCATTTCGCTGAGCGATTTCCTCCGCCGCATTCTGAGCGAGTAGACCAGTTAGAAGACGACCAGCTAGAAGACCACGACTGAGCGCAGCACTTCTCCTCGCTCCATCTTGGCAAAGGCATCTTCAATATCACCGATCGCAATGGTCTCGCTTACAAACTTGTCGAGCGGGAAGCGGCCCTGCATGTAGAGGTCGATCAAGAGGGGGAAGTCGCGACTTGGCAGGCAATCCCCATACCAGCTCGGCTTGAGTGCCCCACCTCGTCCGAAAAACTCGATCATAGGTATGGCAGGCAAGGCCATGTCCGGAGTTGGCACGCCAACTTGCACAACGGTTCCAGCAAGATCACGAGCGAAGAAAGCTTGTTCAAGAACAGATGGGTTGCCAACCGCCTCAACGCAAATATCGGCACCAAACCCACTGGTCAGCTCGCGAACTCGTTCAACGACTGGTTCGCTACGAGCGTTTACTGTGTGCGTTGCTCCGAACTCAGTTGCCCAAGAAAGCTTCTGAGGGTCAAGGTCGATGGCGATAATCGTTGTTGCGCCTGCCAACTTTGCGGCCGCTATGGCTGCATTGCCAACGCCACCACAACCAAACACAGCAATTGAATCGCCTCGTTGCACTTCGCCCGTATGTGTTGCTGCACCGAAACCCGCCATTACGCCACAACCCAACAAACTTGCAGCAGCAGGATCAGCGGCTGGGTTGACCTTGGTGCATTGACCCGCGGCCACCAAAGTCTTCTCAGCAAACGCCCCAATGCCAAGAGCAGGGGAGAGGTGGGTCCCATCAAGAAGTGTCATCTTCTGCGTAGCGTTGAGTGTCGAAAAGCAGTACCAAGGCTTGCCCCGCAAGCACGATCGACATGTGCCACAGACTGCACGCCAATTGAGCACTACGAAGTCGCCAGGCTTAATTCCAGTAACGCCTTCGCCAATTGACTCGACAATTCCAGCGGCTTCATGGCCAAGCAGAAACGGAAAGTTGTCGTTTATTCCACCTTCTCGGTAGTGCAGGTCGGTGTGGCATACCCCGCATGCCTGAACCCTTACAAGCGCTTCACCTGGTCCAGGGTCAGGAACCACGATCGTTTCGACCGTGACGGGCTTACCCTTTCCCATTGCGATTACGCCTTGTACTTCTTGAGCCATAAAACTTCCCTGCCTATATTCCCTTGCCGTCTTTCCAGTACCGGTCGCGCACTAGGCGTCGATAAATCTTGCCTGTGTCGTGTCGTGGAAGTTGTTCATCGAAATCGATAGTGCGTGGTGCCTTGAAGTGGGCCAGATGCTCACGAGCGAATGCTATTAGTTCGGTTGCAAGTTCAGGAGACGCAGCGTTGCCAGGGCGTAGCTGTACGACTGACTTAACCTCTTCGCCCCACTCGTGATTGGGCACGCCGACGGTGGCGACATCGGCAACAACTGGGTGCATTAACAGCGCAGCGTCAACTTCAGCGGGGTAGATATTTACACCACCAGAGATGATTAGCTCAGCAGTGCGACCGGTCAAGAATAAGAAGCCATCCTCGTCGAAATAACCCATGTCGCCAAGTGTGAAGTAGTTGCCGCTATAGGTTTTCTCGGTCTTGTCGTTGTCTTTGTAATACTCGAAACGACCAACTTCAGGGGCAAGGAAATAGACCGTGCCAATCTCGCCGGGTTTGAGTCGAGTCTCGTCTGGGCCCCATACCTCTACAACTTGGCCAACCATTGGACGCCCGACGCTGCCAGGTTTCGCTAGCCATTCGTCAGGGCCAATGAAGGTGCCGCCCCCTTCGGTTGCTGCGTAATATTCATAGACGATCGGCCCGAACCAAGTGATCAGGTCCTGCTTGACCTGGACGGGACACGGCGCTGCGCCATGGAGGATGAAGCGCATCGACGATACGTCGTAGCGCTCACGCACCTCGGCGTCGAGGCCGAGGAGTCGGTGGAACATCGTTGGAACCATATGAGCATGGGTGACCCGGTGGCGCTCGATGAGGCGAAGTGTTTCTTCTGGGTTCCACCCGTCCATCATCACGACGGTGATGCCCATGCTTAGAGGCCCCATCAGAGACAACGCCATGGGAGCGGCGTGATAGGCGGGTCCGGTGCATAGATGAACGTCGTAACCGGCCTTGTAGTCGGCTGCGACAACCATCGTCGTTGAGGGTCGAGCAGTCGAGGTTCGATGCACTCCTTTAGGCCGGCCCGTGGTGCCAGATGTGTAGAGCATCGTGGTGCCAATAAGTGGGGTTGAAAGTTTGTCATCGGCCTCAGCTTTAAGCGCAAGGTCGTAGTCTTCGAAGCCGCTGATAGGCCCAGCGACAGAAAGACGAGCCGACACATCGGGGCATTGTTGGGCGACCTCGGCGGCAACGGTTGCGAATCGATCGTGCGCTATTAGCGCCTTGGCTCCACAATCTTGAACGATATAGGCCACTTCTTCAGCCGAAAGGTGCCAGTTGATTGGGGTGAGGCGTAGGCCTGAACGAAGAGCGGCGAAGATGACCTCTGGGAATTCAGGCCGGTTTGCACAGATCAGCGCCACTCCGTCACCCTCGACGAGGCCTCGTGCTTGAAGGGCTCGGGCCAGTTGGTTTGCTCGTCCATTGAGTTCGCTAAAGGTTCTATTTCCATCTTGTGACCAAATTGCCGGCCGTTGCGGGTCATTCGCTGCGAGCGCTTCAAGTGGAACTATTCGTTCAGCGGCTTGCTCTACTTGAGCTTCTTTTTGCTGTGTCATGACAACCCCCACGTGTCGGCGAGTACCGAGAGCGAGACGTTACCGGAAGGCGATGACTTGGCGCATCTGCTGTTTTTTTGTTGGCAAGCGGCGAGGGTCCTTGACTCGAACAAGTGTTCGGTCTAGGGTGAACGCATGACATCAGTGTCATTTGATCGTTCGATGATCGTCGTTGTGCCAGTCGTTGTCATACCCCGTCTTTAATGTGTCGATCGAGTCGGACCTTATGAAAGCCAACGGGTCCCTTTGGAAGTCCATAACCATCATTAGAAGAACACATCATCTACAAGAACAGAGGAGAAAACAGTGGAGCGAGATAAAGCACTTGACATGGCGCTAGGTCAGATCGAGAAGCATTTCGGTAAGGGCTCGATCATGAAGATGGGCGAGAAAGCCTCGATGGATATTGAGTCCATTCCCACTGGAGCGCTTGGTCTCGACTTGGCTCTTGGTATAGGCGGGCTACCCCGTGGACGGGTGGTTGAGATTTTCGGCCCCGAGTCGTCTGGTAAGTCCACTCTCGCAATGCACGTGGTTGCTGAGGCGCAACGCAATGGTGGCATCTGTGCCTACATCGACGCCGAACATGCGATGGACCCCGTTTACGCACGAGCGATTGGGGTCGATATCGATGAATTGCTGATTTCTCAGCCTGATACCGGAGAACAAGCTCTTGAGATAGCCGACATGCTCATTCGCTCAGGAGCGCTCGACGTCATAGTTATTGACTCAGTCGCAGCACTTACACCTAAGGCTGAGATTGAAGGAGATATGGGTGACCACCATGTTGGGCTTCAGGCTCGACTCATGTCACAAGCACTACGAAAGATCACTGCCAATTTGAACAAGTCCAACACCATCTGCATTTTCATTAATCAGCTTCGAGAGAAGATTGGGGTCATGTTCGGCAGCCCTGAGACGACTCCAGGTGGTCGGGCATTGAAGTTCTATTCATCGGTCCGTCTTGATATTCGCCGCATCGAGTCCATCAAAGATGGGGCAGAGGTGGTGGGAAATCGCACCCGGGTCAAGGTTGTTAAGAACAAAGTGGCAAGTCCTTTTCGACAAGCTGAGTTCGACATCATGTACGGAAAGGGCATAAGTCGAGAAGGTTCGCTAATCGACATTGGTACCGAGTTGAACGTCGTGAAGAAATCAGGGGCTTGGTACACCTATGAAGGTGAGCAGCTCGGCCAAGGTCGAGAGAACGCAAAGACCTTCTTGAACGAGCACCCCGAGGTCATGTTCGAGATTTCTGAGCGAATTTTGAAGCAGGTGGTCATTGACAAAGATGCGGAAGAGCCCCCCAGCATCGACGTTGATTTGTCAGAGCCTGGAGCGTCTGACAAAGGGTCAAGCGACTCTTTTACGGCTTTAGACGACGAACCCATCACGATTAGTTAAATTTTCCGAGCCCCTTTGGGCCCCCATATCGCCTCGGCAGGCGGCAAATAAGAAGAAAAGAGCCAAGTGTGACAAAGTTCACATTTAGGCTCTTTCTTCTTTGGGGAGGGTCAAGGCAGTCCAGTTGTCGAAATTGTTAGGTATATCTATCTCGTTCAGGTTCTCATCGGGCTAGTACCCCAAGGGGTGGCACATGGAAGTACTTAAGGTTTCGGGCAAGTCCAGTCCCAACTCTGTAGCGGGGGCGATGGCGGGAGTGATTCGCCAAGCTGGGTCGGTAGAGGTGCACGTTGTAGGGGCTGGCGCACTTAATCAGGCCATTAAGGCTCTTGCAATCGCACGGGGCTACGTGGCTCCTGCAGGTATCGACTTGGTGTGTGTCCCGACCTTTGCCGACATCGAGATTGATGGCGAACGACGTACTGCTATTCGCCTTACGATTGACGACCGTGATCGCCGCATGCCTGACGTCAGCCTGCTTGATTTGAATCAGCCGATTGACGTGTATGCAGACGCTTTGGCCATCGACTGATCCAGCCAAGGGTCAACCAAACTCTGCCTAAGGACCCGAGACAAAACTACTTGCGCTGCCGGAGGCCGAAAGTGAATACATCACAAAGGTTAAACATGTAAGCGCCGCGCAAGTAGTTTTGTCACTGGGCCTAACTGTAGGGCCTTTAGGCGGGCTTAGTTCCGTTACCAGGAGCAACGTGAGCCCCGTCATGTAGAGGTGGGGCTTCGAGCAGGTCAAGGAAGAATTCGGTGTTGTGCAGCAAGGGCACATCAGAGAGGTACATCTTGCCGTAGCGCTCAAAGTAGGCGAGCTGCTTGCCCAGCAACACCATGGCATGGTCGACCCGAGGCCTATTGTCGCCGCTGTCGCTTCGCATCTTCTTCCATATCTTGTATCGAGCCTTAAGTGGCATCTTGGCAGAGCCGTATTTCTTCACTCGCTGCTCAACGATGGCCCTATTGATTTCTTTTTGAGGCATGGTCAACAAATCAGCCAAGCTGACTTCGCCAAAGGGTTGGTTCATGACTGTGCGTGCTTGTTCACGGAAAAGCCCAAGCAACATGTCTTGATCGAGACTTAGGCTGTTGATCATGCCTGAGTACATGCCAATGAAGTATTCAGAAACGTCCTCCCATGCCTCCTCATTTCCCAGGGCGAAGGAAAGGAGTTGGCGAAATACCAGGTGAAAGTCTGCATCGAGGCGCCCGACAATGCCCCAGTCCAACAGGGCAATGCGACCATCTCGCAACACCATGATGTTGCCAGCGTGTACGTCACCATGAAAGAGCGCACCTCGAACCGCAGTGATAAACCAAGCTTGGACGGCTTGTTCAACAATGGGGCGAGGGTCAATACCGAACTCTTCGATGCGAGCCAAATCGTCTACGGGCACTCCGTCGAGAAACTCCATGGTCAATACCGTTCGACCCGACAGCTCATGAATGGGCTCGGGCACGACGATCAGCCCAACATTGGTTGAGGCTGGAAGCTCACGGAAATAATCCATGATCGCCGCCTCGTTGCGAAGGTCGAGTTCTTCAGAGAGTTGCAGTCGAAGGCCGTCGAGCACGTCTGACAATGCACCTGCCACATCAGGGCCAAGCACAATGCCGAGTGATTCGAACAACGGAGACATTAGGGCGAGGTCACAAGCGATGATCTCGTCAATCTTGGGTCGCAGAACCTTCACTGCAACGGTGCGTCCTTCGTGGGTAACGGCTTTGTGAACTATGGCAAGAGATGCGCTTCCGAGGGGCACGGGGTCTATGGAGCGAAAGAGCTTATCGACTGATATTCCGAACTCAGCCTCGATTGCCTCACGAACTTGTTCGTAAGGCGCTGGGCGAGCTACGTCTAGACACGAGCGAAACTCGTCGGCCATGTCATCGCCAAAGAGAGTTGGTGATGAGGCAATCATCTGGCCGTACTTCAAGAATGTGGCCCCCATCTCTTCAAAGACGGGCCTAAGAGCCTTTGCTAGCTCAGCTTGAGAAATATCCTTTCCGCGAGTCTTGCGCACCATGATCGGGCCCAGGTGAATTGCAACCGAACGGGTCAACACCCCCGCCCGTAGTGCACGGCGTAGAGGTGACGGCCGATCCAGGTTTACGGGAATTGGTACAGGAGGTGGATCGGCTATTGAGGGGGCGGATGACATTTTTACTCCTCTAAATGGCTAAGTCGCTGCCAGCTTGATACGACATGACTTCTAGGACGATGCAACAGATTTATAACATCTGTACCAGAGATTGACTCTCAGGCGCTAGTGAGATGCACGGAGGGTAAGTTTTAGGTTAAATCCAAATGACGATCGTTGATCTTTCTGGCGAGAGCGTAGCCTGTGAGTGTGAGCCATGAGTCGAGCGCCGAATCCTTGCAGAAGCGCTATTTCGTTCGAACCTACGGGTGTCAGATGAACGAGCATGACTCAGAACGTATTGCTGGTTTGCTTGAAGCCGACGGTTTAAGTGTGACAAATGACCTAAAGCAGGCTGACGTTGTAGTTCTGAATACCTGTTGCATAAGAGAGAATGCCGACAACAAATTGTATGGCCATCTTGGCTTGCTCAAGACGCTGAAAGACGATCGCCCCGACATGCAAATTGTGGTGAGTGGTTGTCTGGCTCAAAAAGATGAAGCGCTCATTCAGACCAAGGCCCCTCACGTTGACGTGGTTCTTGGAACCCATAACGTGGGCCGCACGGTCGAGTTGTTGCATCAGGCGAAAACAGATGGCCCCGTTATGGAGATTCTCGCTGAGAGCGAAGCGTTTCCCTCAGCGCTGCCGGTGCGCCGTGATGTTGGATGGGCAGCGTGGGTGACCATCCAGATTGGCTGCGACAACTCTTGTGCTTTTTGCATCGTGCCTTCTGTGCGTGGGCGAGAGATCAGCCGCTCATTTGACGAGATCGTCGCCGAAGTTGAAACCCTCGTGGACGCTGGGGTGGTCGAGGTCACGCTGCTAGGCCAAAACGTTAATTCATATGGACGAGATCTCACCTTGGCCCGTCGCTCTGCCGGCGAACAAATTGCGCCCCGTCCTTTGTTTTCTGAATTGTTGCGTGCGGTTGGATCGGTTGAAGGCATTCGTAGGGTTCGCTATACGAGCCCACACCCTAAGGATTTCCGGCCCGAGACAATCGCTGCCATGGCAGAGACTCCCGCCGTATGCGATCACCTTCACCTGCCCTTGCAGTCAGGCAGTGATCGGACTCTTGCTGCCATGCATAGGGGTTATACGGCACAGCGTTATCTGGACAAGATCGCGGCGGCTCGCCTTGCGATGCCTGACCTTGCAGTTACTACCGACATCATCGTCGGGTTCCCCGGTGAGACTGAAGACGATTTCGCTCGCACGCTTGAGGTTGCAGCAGAGGTGGAATACGACAGTGCCTACACCTTTATTTACAGTCCTCGGCCTGGCACCGAGGCCGCCGATCGCCTGGACGAGTTTGTTGCTCCCGAAGTTGTGGCCGATCGCTTTGAGCGACTTCGGGTAGTTGTTGAGCGCAGTGCTCTGGCTAAGCATGAAGCACGAGTCGGGCGCATTGAAGAGGTCCTGGTCGAGGGCCCAAGCAAGAAAGACCCAAGCGTGCTGACAGGCCGGACCGGACAAAACAAGCTGGTTCATTTCGCATCGCCTTCCCAATTGGCGGTGGGTTCTTTTGCGGAGGTCCGTATAACTCGCGCTGCGCCACATCATCTGGCTGGTGAATTGCTTGACGTGACGGCTCGGCCTCGTCATAAGACCCGTATTCCCGTTGCTTCTCTCTGACGCCGTGCCTCCATCTGACGAGCAGACATTGTCACGCCATCTGGTGCTCGTAGGTCCTACAGCGTCGGGCAAGTCGGCGGTTGCTCATGAACTCGCCTGTCAGAGCGATGGATCGATTGAAATCGTAAGCGTCGATTCCATGCAGGTCTATAGAGGCATGGACATCGGCACGGCTAAACCAACCAGGCTTGAACAAGGTGAGGTTGAATATCACCTTTTAGACATTGCTGAGCCAAGCGAGGAGTTTTCGGTAGCGGCTTTTCAAGAGGCCGCCAGACGAGTGATTAGCGAAATTGAAACCCGTGGCCATCGTGCGCTTTTGGTGGGAGGAACCGGTCTCTATGTGCAAGCGGTGGTCGACAATTTTGAGGTGCCTGGTCGATACCCAGGAGTACGAGCAGAACTTGAGGCTCAGCGTGACACCTGGGGGCTGCACGCCCATTTGGCCGAACTCGACCCTTTAGCGGCTAGTCGCATGGAGCGAAGCAACCGACGCAGAATCATCCGGGCGTTGGAAGTCACGATTGGTAGTGGGCAAGCCTTCTCGTCGTTTGGGCCGGGCACCGACGCTTATCCGCAAAGCGAGTTTCGACTGGTTGGCCTGCGCCCCAGAGTGGAAGATCTCGATCGCCGCATCGAGACACGCTTTGCAGAAATGCTTGAAGCTGGCCTGATTGATGAGGTTGCGAGTCTGTCGGCTGTGCCGGGGGGACTTGGCCCAACAGCGTGTCAAGCGTTGGGCTATCGCGAATTGATCGGTTACCTGTCTGCTGACGTGACTCTGCAAGAGGCGGCTGAACAAACAAGGCTGCGCACCCGCCAGTTCGCCCGCAGACAGGTTCGATGGTTTCGTCGTGACCCACGTATCACCTGGATCGACGTTGATGAACAGCATCTAGAAAATATGGTCGCCGAGGTAGCCAAACTGCTGGGAGACTGGGAATCATGACTAGCAGCGTTGGACTTACCAAGCATCATGCACTTGGGAACGATTTCTTGGTGATGCTTGACGATCAAGGCGTTCATGAGATCGGGCCAAATCATGCGCGGGCTTGGTGTAATAGGCGCACTGGTATTGGCGCAGATGGACTGATCGTTGTTACGACTGGGACTCAAGGGGCCGAGGTCACAATGACTCTCTATAACGCCGATGGAAGCGTCGCTGAGATAAGTGGCAATGGCATTCGCTGTCTCGGTCAGGCGGTTGCTCGCGATCGTGGGTTGGTAGATCTTGATCTCACCGTTGCGACTGGTTCGGGTTTTCGCACCTTGCATATGCGAGCGGGCGAAGATGAGCGCACCATGATGGCCTCAGTCGATATGGGCCAAGCGTGTGAACAACAAGCGAGCGAACACTCGGCGAACGAAAAACAACCAAGCGAACAAACATGCGAGGTTGGAGATATTCCAACAACCAGCGGGCACCGTAAGAGTCTGAGCGTCGACATGGGTAATCCACACACCGTGTTGCTATACGACGATATTGAAAAGCGCGACCGGGTTGCCGATGCGCTCAGAGCGGGAGCGAGCAACGTCGAGCTAGTGATGGTTGACTCAGCACCCGACACCATTTCTATGCGTGTGATCGAGCGGGGTGTAGGCGAGACCTTTGCATGTGGTTCAGGCGCGTGTGCCGCAGCATATGCGGCCCATCAATGGGGAGTCGTTGGCACTCGGGTAACAGTAAAGATGCCAGGCGGAGATGTCACCGTCGACCTGCAACCAAACACGATTGTACTAACCGGCCCAACCGTGTTTATCGGGACCGTGTTAATAGGAACCGTGTTTATCGGAACAGCTGAGATTTCATGTCCCTGATTGAACGCTCCTTTCGGGAGCGGATCATTCTCGTAGGGGTGGTCTTGGCACCCGCAACCGAGGATGACGTCGAAGACCATCTCGACGAGCTGGCTCTGTTGGTTGACACGGCGGGGGCTGATGTCGTGGCCAGGGTTTTGCAGCGCCGTGATCGTCCCGACCCTGCGACCTTTATAGGTAAAGGAAAGGCCGAAGAGCTGCGTGAGCTTTCGTATGAGGTCGATGCCGACACGGTGGTTTTCGATGACGAGCTTTCGCCAGCACAGAGTCGCAACCTTGAAAAGATTCTTGGGCGAACAGCGATTGATCGCACAGCAGTGATCCTTGACATCTTCGCTCAAAACGCTCGCACTCAAGAGGGCCGTGCGCAGGTTGAACTAGCACTGCTTCGTTATCGCCTGCCTCGCCTGCGTGGAAGGGGTGTGACGTTTTCTCAACAGGCTGGTGGCATCGGCACTCGCGGTCCTGGTGAGACCCAGCTAGAAGTAGATCGTCGTCGCCTCCTCAAGCGCATTACTGCTCTTGAGGCCGATCTAGCGAGATTGACCTTGACGCGCCGCACGCAACGCAAAGCCCGAGGCCGTGGTCACCAGCGATCGGTGTCGCTTGTTGGATATACCAATGCTGGCAAGTCCACTTTGCTAAACCAGTTGACCGGCGCTGGAGTGTTGGTTGAAGACCGACTCTTTGCAACGCTCGACCCAAGGGTGCGCCGACTTGATCTTCCTGGGGGAGAAGCAGTGTTGTTGTCAGACACGGTGGGTTTTGTGCGCAAGCTTCCGCATCAATTGGTAGAAGCGTTTCGATCTACCTTGGAGGTCGTGGCCGAATCAGATTTGTTAGTGCATGTAGTCGATGCTTCCGCCGCTGACCCAGAGGCTCAGATCGCCGCCGTGCGTTTCGTGTTGGGCGAGATCAACGCTGCACAAGTGCCCGAGTTGTTGGTGTTCAACAAGATCGACTGCGCACTTGGCGCAACCCGACTGGTAGAGCGCCATCCTGATTCAATCGGCATCTCGGCATTGACAGGCGAAGGTGTCGATGTGTTTCTGCGCACGCTGGCCGATCGGCTACGTGCGCTCGACACGGTTGTTGAGATGTTGGTTCCCTACGCACGGGGAGACGTGTTGGCAGCACTTCATCGAGAGGGTGAGGTTCTCGATGAGACACATGAAGACGAGGCCATTCGGGTGCGAGCGTGTGTTGATGATGCAACCGTTAATCGCTATCGGGAATATGTGGTCTCATGAGTGAGTCAGGCTTTGTTCCTCCGGCTTATCCCTACGATCGCCTTGCTCCACTTGCTGCTCGTGCAAAAACTCATGAGGGGGGAGTGGTGGATCTCTCCATTGGCACCCCAACCGACCCACCAGCGCCATTGGTGTTGCAAGCTTTGGCCAACTCAGGTGCTGAGCGTGGCTACCCGCCTTCGATTGGGTCAGTGGCTCTAAGACAAGCAGCGCAAGGCTGGATGCGCCGCCGTCTCGGCGTTGAGATTGAGACGTCCAACATTGCAGCGTGCATTGGTACCAAAGAGTTTGTTGCGGGCATACCCCATTGGTTGCACCTGCGTGACCCGAGTAAAGACACTGTGTTGTACCCGGCGGTGAGTTACCCGAGCTATGCCATGGGTGCGACCTTGGCGAGGTGTCGTGCCGTGCCCGTTCCAGTTGATGAGCACTGGCGACTCGATCTGTCGGCGATTGACCCAGCTGATATTGAGCGAGCCTTGTGCTTGTGGGTCAACACTCCGGGAAACCCTGCTGGGGGCCTCGACGATTTAGAAGCAGTGGCGACATGGGGTCGTGAACATGGCGTGTTAGTGCTCTCAGACGAGTGTTATGCCGAGTTCACATGGGATGGGCAGCGCAGCACGATCTTGGCGCATGGCATTGAAGGGCTCTTGGCCGTTCATTCGGTATCAAAACGTTCAAACCTTGCTGGGTTGCGAGTGGGTTTCTATGCAGGAGACTCCGATTTGGTGGCCTATTTGTCAGAACTGCGTAAACACGCTGGGCTCATGGTGCCAGGTCCTACGCAACACGCAGCGGCGGTAGCACTTGGTGATGATGAACACGTCGAGGTGCAAGCCAGTCGTTATCGACGACGTTTGCAGCGGGCGAGTCACATTCTTAGCGAGGCATTTGGCATCGAGGCCACCCTTCCAGGTGGTGGGCTTTATCTCTGGTTCCCAGCCCCCAATGGTGATGCATGGGCTTTCGCCGAACGCTTAGCCGTCGACGCCGGATGTCTCGTCACCCCAGGAGAGTTCTTCGGCCCCGCCGGAGCCAATCACGTTCGCCTAGCCGTAGTAGCCCCCGACGCCCGCCTCGACCTCGTCGCACACCGCTTAGACGTCGTTTAACAGGCGTCGTCTGACGCCAAGGTTCAGCAGTCGATGGCAAACCTTGCAGCAGCGCAGGCTTTAGCCAGTTCCGTAGCGTCGAGCTGGCCGACTTGCGTGACGAGTTTGGACTTTTGAAGCGGCGTGATGTTGTCGAAGTTGGCCACGCACTCGCGGGGCAGACCGTGCGAGTGGCCGAGGGGTACCTCGGTAGGGATGTCGCGCACGCGAGTGGTCACGGGGGCGACGAGGATTGTGGTGAGGCGCGGAAGCACCGAATTACGAGTGAGCACGACAACGGGACGACGCTTGTCGCCGGGAATGTCCGCCAACCAAACCTCACCGCGCTGGGGTTCGATTGAGTTCACTCTTCCTCCCATGGAAGGTCCGACCACAACAGGGCGTCCACCTCCTGGACCGTCTCGCTACCCTGCGGGACTCGCTCATAGCCTTGGGCGTGAATGCGCTCCAGCTCATCATCGATGAGAGCAATGAGTGCGCGATCGAGAATTTCCGAGACGTTGTTGCTGCCCGTGAGTTGCTTTGCTTGCGCAAGGCGACCCGGGTCGATAGTGGCTGACACCTTCGCTTTGTTCAAAGTAAGAATCCTATATCCCGAGGATTATTTATCCTACTAATAGTAGCATTAACTTACGCCTCAATCCTCTCCGGATATTCAATCCTTCAAACCGATTGACAAATGAGGTATAGACCTCATTGAGCGAGTGCGGCCATCGTCTACTCAGGCCTCCCTCAAGAGTCGCTAATTGTTCCCTTGTTCTTTGCCGTACCGATACTTTGATGAGGGTTGGCGTTCACCTTGGCCTCATAGGTTGTTCCTTGTCTGATTCATCCAACAAGCAAAGGAGCGTTTGTCTCATGAGATCACGTCTTATGGCTGGTGTCGGTCTTGGTGCTGTTTCACTTATAACTTCGACAGGTTTAGCAACAGGGGCTTCAACATTTGAAAA
>JBBSKG010000020.1:0-27803 GCA_038256565.1 Acidimicrobiales bacterium
GTGGACTTCTATTTGGGCGAAGGCATGGGCGAGGTTAGCCCTGCTGGCTACGTTGAACTACCCGAAGATCAGGTCGCCGAGACCACAGCCACATGGGAGAAGCGCACCGCCGGTTCTGCTGTAGACGCTGAATGAGGTAATGCTTATGGGGGGTGGGTCGATCTAGACCCACCCCCTGATTTTTATGTATTCCTGATGACAGGGAAGGAGGACATTTTTACGTGAACGGGGCTGCCTTGAGTGTTGCCGATTTTCGTGGGAGTCCTCGTCGCGTTCGCACTGAGTCGGTGTTTCGCGGCCTATTTTTTTTAGCAGCATTACTTTCCATTGTTATTAGTGGACTTATCGTGGCATCACTGTTGAGTGAGGCCATCTCTTTTATTAGCAATGTCGATATACCAACTCTCTGGAGTTCTGGCGGATGGTTTCCTCGCCGTGGATATTTCGACGTCAAGACCATCGTCGTGGGGTCATTGCTTGTGACTGTGATCGGAATGCTTATAGCTGTTCCCTTGGGACTTGGGACTGCTATTTATCTGGCCGAATATGCCAGACCTAAAATTCGGCGAATACTGAAGCCAGCGCTCGAAATGCTCGCTGGTATTCCAAGTGTGGTGGTCGGCGTATTCGCATTGACATGGATTTCGCCCGAGCTAGTCCGCCGTTTTTTTGATGCAACACTGTTCAACCTTGTTGCAGCAGGTATTGGTGTTGGTATTTTGACCGTGCCATTGGTGGCGTCAATTTCTGAAGACGCAATGCGGGCCGTCCCTCAAGCTTTGCGTGAAGCAGCTTATGGAATGGGTGCCAGGAAAGTTACGACTTCGATTCGGGTTGTGATTCCTGCGGCCGTTTCAGGCTTAGTTGCTGCCTTTATCGTGGCCGTTTCTCGAGCTATTGGCGAGACGATGGTGGTGGCCATTGCAGCGGGGGGAACAGGCGGGTCGCGGTTTACGACCGATGTGCTTGGTCCAGGCCAGACCATGACCGCAGCAATGGCGGCATTGGCTTCTGGTACTGATCAGGTCACAGGATCTGGCAATGCATTTCAGAGTCTTTTCTTTGTTGGTTTGCTTCTATTTAGTATCACGCTTGCTCTAAATATTGTTGCCGAGCGATTTGTCCGCCGTGTCCGTCAGCGTTACTAGTACGAGAGTGAGGTTGGCTTTATGACTTTGTCTACACCGGCGACTCTCTCGCCAGTAGCGGCTGATGTGGTTCGCCAGCGCTTGCAGGGCCGCCGATTTGATCGGGGTGGGACTCTTTTTCGTTGCTTGTTGGTAGTGATGATTTCAATAACGGTAATGATTTTGGTGGTTCTAATCACCACGGTGATTGCCGACGGTTGGAGCGTTTTGAGTTCGGGCTTAGGTGACTTTCTCAGGTCAGATCTTTCATCTCGTGTTGATCGAGCTGGGGTAGCTCAAGGACTTAAGGGAACTATGACGATTGGTGCAATCGTGGTGATGGTTGCGTTTCCAGTTGGAATAGGGGCTGCGGTTTACCTTGAGGAATATGCGCCACGTACCCTTTTGACAAGGTTGTTCGATATCAACATTCGCAACCTTGCGGGCGTACCTTCGGTGGTCTACGGCATTCTCGGTTTCAGCCTCTTTGTACGGGGTTTGCCTGGTCTCACTGGGGGACGTTCTGTACTTTCCGCAGGCCTAACTTTGGCAATTTTGGTGCTCCCAATCGTCATCATCACTTCTGCTGAGGCAATTCGTGCTGTACCGGATAGTCTTCGCGAGGCCGGTTTTGGGGTAGGTGCCACTCGATGGGAAGTCATTCGAACCAACGTGCTTCCTTATGCTGCCCCAGGCATTCTTACGGGGACGGTTCTTTCTTTGTCACGGGCGATCGGAGAAGCTGCTCCACTCATATTGGTGGGGGCGGTCATGGGATTTTTCACGGGAGGAAGCGGGCTCGATGTACGCGAGCCGTTTACTGCCCTGCCGATTGTGATTTTCTATTGGGCTAAGCAACCGAGCACTTGGCAGGCAAATACTGCAGCGGCAATTGTCGTGTTGTTGGTTGTTGTTTTGGTGCTAAATGCTGGAGCGATCTTTTTGCGTAATCACTATGAGAAGTCACGGTGAAGAAATCATGATGAAGAAACCCATGATTGAAAAACAAGGGGAAACCTTATGACTCCCGATCCAGGCGTTGTCGAACGCGCAGACGCGGCCACTCCTGTGGTTGCAGCCAGGTTGGACAACGTTGTTAATGATGACCAACTGGTCTTTGACGTTCGCAATCTTTCAGTTTTTTATGGGTCATTCCAGGCAGTGCGTGATGTTTCGCTTCGGATTGCTACTAACGAGATAACAGCTTTTATCGGTCCCTCGGGTTGCGGAAAGACTTCTGCGTTGCGTTGTTTTAACCGTATGAATGATTTGGTTGAGATTGCTCGCATTGGAGGAACAATCGAGTATCACGGGGTTGATCTCTATGATCCAGAGGTGAATCCGGTTGAGGTAAGACGCCGGATTGGCATGGTTTTTCAAAAGCCCAACCCGTTTCCAAAGTCGATTTATGACAATGTTGCTTTCGGCCCCCGAGTAGGCCGTCTCGATGGTGACATGGATCAAATCGTTGAGCGTTCATTACGTCGGGCTGCATTGTGGGATGAGGTAAAGGATCGATTAAAGAGTTCTGCAATGGGACTTTCAGGCGGTCAGCAACAGCGCCTCTGCATTGCTAGAGCATTAGCTATAGACCCCGACGTCATTCTCATGGATGAACCTTGTTCGGCCCTAGACCCAATTGCTACTGCTCGGATTGAAGATCTTATGGAAGAGATCAAGAGTGAGTACACAATCATCATCGTTACTCACAACATGCAACAAGCGGCAAGAGTAAGCGATCGGTGTGCATTTTTCACCACCGAAGTTAGTGAAAAAGACGATCATCGCACTGGCATTTTGGTCGAATATGACCACACACAACAGATGTTTTCAGCACCAAACGATGAGCGCACAGAAAATTACATCACTGGCCGTTTCGGTTAGGACCCTTAAGGGCTAATTCAGTCCATTTCAACTAGGAGGCGTCAATACTATGGAAATGGATATACGTAAGAGTTTCCACAATGACTTAGATCATGTTCGAAATGAAATCGTTCGACTTGCTGGCATGGTGACTGAATCATTGGCTCAGGCAACGCAGGCCTTATTGGATGGTGACCTTGAGATTGCTGAGGAAATCATTAGAAACGATGACGTGTTGGACGTATTGACTCTTGACATTGAGGAGCGGTGCTATCAACTTCTCGCTCTTCAACAGCCAATGGCAGGAGACCTAAGGACCTTGTTGACCGACTTGCGGATGGCAGCCGAGATCGAGCGTTCGGGCGACCTTGTAGCCAACATTATGAAGAGCACTAGGCGGCTGTATGGCATTTCGCTTGACCCCGTCATCAGGGGAATGATTGATCAGATGGGCCGCAAGGTTGGACGACTCTTTCGTCTGGCTATAGATGCTTATGTAGATGGTGACGTGGCTTTGGCATCGGCGCTTGACGACATGGATGATGACATTGATGAGTTGCATGCCGAATTTATCCAGGCAATTTTTGAAGCTCACGAGCGTCAACACAGCGAAGTAAAAATTTCGGTTCAACTAGCAATGGTCGGTCGCTATTACGAACGTATTGCCGACCATGCCGTCAATATTGGTGAACGAGTTCAGTACATGTTGACGGGGTGGGTGCCCGAACACGTAGGTGCCTCTCGCCTCGCTGCCCGAGAAAAGTTGAATGCAGACAGAAGCAAGAGTTCCAGCTTCTTTCTTGAGGGAACTAACTCTGATCACATCAGTGAAATTGAATGATCATGACCAGAATGAAAGCGTGAAACAATGACCACCCTCTTGGTGGTTGTTGTTATTTCAACGGCGTTCGGCTCAATGGCGTTCGCCTGGATTAGAGCGAAGCGAATGCGCTGTAGCGAAGTAGAGGAAAATCTCAAGATTGTTAACGAGCGGGTTGAACAGCTTGAGCTTATGAACCGACTTCTCGAGGCCTCGTTAAATGCAGTTCCACAAGGTTTGGTTGTCTGTGATGATGAGGGTAGCGATATTTTACGTAATGCCGCAGCACAAGTTTTTGTTGAGGCTCGTCATGGCGATGCCTTGGTTGAACAAGCAATTCATGAAGTAATCAACTCTGCTCTCATTGGCGAACCTGCCCATCGAGATCTCGATTTAATTGGTCCGCCTCAGCGCATGATTTCGGTTTCCGCCCTTCCCCTCAGCGAAAGAAATCATCGTTTTGGGTCGGTTGTCATAGTTGATGATGTCTCCGAACGACGGCGCATCGATGATGTTCGACGTGATTTCGTTGCCAATATCAGCCACGAACTGAAGACCCCCGTCGGGGCATTGGGATTGTTGGCAGAGACCATTTCTACTGAGGACGATCTTGAGGTCGTGCAGCGCTTATCTCGTCGGATGACCAATGAGGCGTTTCGTGTCGCTCGGATGATTGACGATTTGTTGGATCTCAGCCGAATCGAAGCGGACGATGGTGACAAGACAGAAGCCGTATCTCTGTATCAAGTGATTACTGCAGCGACAGAGAGGGTCAAGTCAATTGCTAGAGATCGCTCGATAGCTATTGACCTTCATGGCGTTGGTCAAGACCTTGTGGTTTTTGTAGATGAACGCCAACTCATCTCGGCTGTTGGCAACCTTTTGGAAAATGCATGCAAGTACAGCGATGAGAATTCAACAGTCAAGGTGGAAACATCTTGCGCCGGATCTTGGATTGAGATCGCCGTAATTGACAGTGGCATAGGTATCCCAACGCGAGACATCGAGCGGGTATTTGAGCGTTTCTACCGCGTTGATCGAGCGCGTAGTCGCGAAACTGGAGGAACGGGACTGGGTTTGTCAATAGTTCGCCATGTTCTGAGTAACCACGGGGGCGAAGTTCATGTTCAGTCCATAGAGGGAGAAGGTTCGGCATTTACGCTCCGTCTACCTTTGGGTTTAGGAAAGGTAGATGAGATCTAGCTATGAAAACTGTCAAAGAACAACAGGCAACGATTCTTGTTGTAGAAGACGAAGAGTCGTTTATCGACGCCCTTGTAGTTGGGTTGCAGCGGGAGGGGTTTCGGGTACATGTGGCTCGTGACGGAGCTGAAGCCCTAGAACTCTTCGACGAGACAGATCCCGATCTTGTGCTCCTCGACGTCATGTTGCCGCGTATTTCGGGCATTGATGTTTGCCGCCGTATTCGGTCGCGTTCAGATGTTCCCATAATCATGGTTACTGCAAAGTCGAGCGAGATAGACACGGTGGTGGGACTCGAAGTTGGTGCCGATGATTACGTGTCGAAGCCATATCGTTTGCGTGAGCTAGTTGCTCGCATGCGAGCGGCTTTACGAAGGGGCCCAAATGACGCCGAGGCCTTGTTTGACTCGGGAGAAGTGTTGCGGGTACAAGACGTGGAGCTTGATTCCGAAAGACACGAGGTAATGATTAGAGGCACGAAAGTGTCGCTGCCATTGAAAGAGTTTGAACTGCTTGAGATCTTGTTGATCAACGCTGGCAGGGTGGTATCTCGCGAGACACTCATTGATCGCATCTGGGGTCTTGATTATGTCGGCGACACTAAGACTCTCGACGTCCACATCAAACGTTTGCGAGGAAAGGTAGAAACCCACCCTTCTTCTCCCACTCGGATTGTGACAATCAGAGGGCTTGGCTACAAGTACGAATTACCCCGGGTGTAGGGCCAAGGACCCAGGTCCTAACGGGTGTAGCGCTCTCAATAGGCTCAACGTCGGAAGAAGCTCAACCCACGACTGGCTACACCGCCAGGAATAATGTCGTCGTTGCTACGGTTCCAGTTGGTTTGAATCTGGGGGACTGTCGGCATCTGAACGTCCGCAACTGGCACCTCGGGTATGTGAGCGCTCCAGTGGATCTCATCGACTTCTGCCTTGGTGGAGAACTCCTCGGGTTCATCGACAGACTCTGCCCAACCAGCAAAGGGGTCATTCTCTGGTTCGGACTCTCCCTCGGCTTGAGGAGCTTGCCAAGCAGTGAATGGCTCCTCGTCGATTGCGTCGGCAACCATTTCGCGTTCGGTATCTGACGCGTATTGGTCGGGGCCGGGTTGCCATGCAGCAAAGGCCTCATCAAGGCTTTCTTCGTTTTCCCAGATGGGCTTTGCCTCAGTCAAAGTATCAGGATGAGATTCCATCTCGTCATCAAACGGCGTAGTGTCGAACTCCGATGTGTCGAACTCCGATGTGTCGAACTCCGATGTGTCAACAGGTGCCTCACTGGGCATTGGTCCACCGTAAATATCGCTGAGTAAACGAGTCAGTTCTGCCATATCTTCCCTGTCGGCATTTTCTATGCCTAACTTAAGGGTCCCTTTTAGCTTCTACGATGGTGGAGTGATTTCTGTCCCTGGAAGTTTTTGATGGTTTTGGCACGTCTGGTTTCCTTGAGGGACGAGTCGAGTGCTTTTACTACTTTGGCGCGCACGCACGCCTTGATGGCGGCCGGTGACACTTTGGTGGCCATAGCACTTGCAGGTTCTCTGTTCTTTTCGATCTCGCCTGATGCTGCACGTGGACGAGTGGCGCTGTATTTGGCGCTCACCATGGCCCCATTCGCTGTGGTTTCTCCTTTACTTGGTCCTTGGATTGACCGTAGAGCAGGCGGCAGGCGTTTGATGGTAATTATTTCTGGCGTCAGCAGAGCAGCGTTATGTGTCTTGTTGGCAGATGACTTAAGGAAATTGTTGCTGTTCCCCGAAGCCTTTGCCGTGCTGGTGTTGGGTAAGGGTTATGGCATTGCCAAAACTTCGCTTGTACCTAGCGTCGTGAGTCGGTCCGAGAGGCTTGTCGAGGCAAACGCGAAGCTTGTTCTTGTTGGGAGCGTCACGGGGTTTGTCGTGGCGTTGCCTGGGGTTGCGCTGTTGCAGCTCAACGCATCTTGGGTACTTGGTTTGGCGACTGTGATGTTTTCTTTTGCCGCCGTTTCGGCTTGGCCTTTGCCTGCAACGAAGACCGCTGCTGAAAAGCCGACCTCGCTTGAAGTAGCCGAATTACGTAGTTCGGGCATTTTGTTGGCTGCTGGAGCGATGGCAGTGATGCGAGCCGTTGTGGGTTTCTTTACCTTCTTGATGGCCTTTTGGCTTAGAGAACAAGACACAGCGACTTGGTGGTTTGGCGCTGTTTTGGCTGCAAGTGGGATTGGGTCTTTATTGGGTTCGTTAGTTGTTCCATTTTTGCGAGATAAAGCTCAAGAAGAACGCCTGCTGCTTGGTTGCCTTATGGCGTTGGTTCCGCCGACTTTGTTGGCCACAACCGTTGCTGGCCCGGCGGCTGGCATGGTCGTTGCATTGGTAGTTTCAGCTTGTGCAGGGGCTGCCCGTTTGTGCTTCGATGCGATTGTTCAGCGCGACGCTCCCGATGCGAATACCGCTAGATCTTTTGCGCGTTTCGAGACCCGTTTTCAACTCACTTGGGTTGCCGGAGCACTCGTGCCGGTTCTGTTGCCGATTCCTCGTGACAGCGGTTTCCTGGTGATTGGCCTTGCTGGCATTGCAGCGGCGCTTCTTTATGGGACAGGCCGCCATGTTCACCTTGCTCCTTGGTGGGACAAGGTAATTGGGTTCGTAAAGCGTTTAGGAAGGCTCAAGCGGTAGATCGATACGAGCTAGCCATAGCCCAGGAGCATCGACTTCGGCAGGCGTGGGAAGCTCTCGCTCGGAGTTCCACAGACGTGTCAATGCTTCGTTGCCACCACGTTCTACGACACCTGCAACGAAGGCTGTTCCTCGTTCGTATTGTTCTTGGCCAAGGTGCAGACCAAAGAGGTGTTCGACGAGCTGGTCTCCCGATGATGCTTCTAGGCGACGTCGACGGAGCGCCTCGGTGAGCTGGCCGTAGGTACCAATAAGGGTCGTTCCTACCGTGTCAAGAATGTGGTCGACGTAACCAGAGATGACGGTGACAAGAGCTTCGAGTTGTGGCATGAGCATTGCTTGTTGAGGTGAGCGAATTACACCTAGCAACACCGTTGGGTCGCCGAGGGCTCTTTGCATGCTTTGGGGGTCGGCAGGATTGACGCCTTCCAAGCTTGATTGCAGTGCTTCGGGGTCAAGTTGGAATCCCTTTACGTAGTCGAGCACCAGACCTTCAAGGCGCTCACGCACTTGTGGAAGGCCAAGAACAACGTGATGGGTGAGTTCTGAGAGCGCAACCCATAAGAACAAGTCGTCAGGCGGAATGCTCCACTCTTCGCTAAAGGAATGAAGGTTGGGGCTAATTACGAGTAGCTCATCAGAAGCGGGCCGAGGAAGGGGAAGATCAAATTGGCCAAACGAGCGAGTTGCGAGGTGGCCAACCATTGCGCCTGCTTGCAAGCCCAACATCAGTGGGGTGATGAGCGAGAACATGTTGTCGAAAAACTGATTGGCTCCATCGGGCATATGCGCAATGCCTGGGTCGATGGTGGGCTTTACTGACAGCGAACTAGCTAAACGTTCCAAGAGGGGCTTATAGGCATCAAGGGTACGAATAGTCCACTCGTGACGAGTGACTGGTGTGATCGTTAGAAGCGCTCCGGTTGTAGACGTAGGAAGACCAGTGGCGTCGGCTACTCGGAGATCAGCGACTCTAAAGAGATCATTGAGGTGCAAGCGTTCAAGCGGGTCAGGGTTGGGTTCGCTCGAACCTCCGTTGGCGACCTGAATTGCAAACTGGCGAGCAGCATCCCAATTGATTGGGCCAGATGACTTCATCATGCGCGAAAGGTCGTTTAGAAACGGAATACCTTCGAAGGGATTTTCTCCGGTTGGACCAAAGCGGCTCACCAGGGCATGGTAGGCGGGTGCCGAGCAATAAACACACCGTGGCCATCATTGGTCCTGATACCCCTTTGCGACACAAGCTGGTTGAGCGCTTCGAAATCGCTGAGAGTGCTAGAAGTGTGGTTGTTTCTGATCCATTTGGCAAAGGTTCAGATTTCCACAAATTACTTGAGCACATCAATGCCTCAGGCTCGGTCGACACCCTTGTTGTATTAGCAACGGCACTAGGAACTGAAGCATCGCTCTGGCCAGCAATTGATGAGATTTTGTGGGCAGGAAACGGCGTTTCTTGGGCTGACGATGCACAACTGGTGGTCGTGACAAGCGCTTTGGTATATGGAGCTTGGACAGAAAACCCCATTCCGTTGACTGAAAAGGCCCCCGCTGCACCCAACCCAGATCTTCCATTTGCCAATCGGCTGGTTGCGATTGAACAACGCGGTGCCCAGTGGCGAGACAGCCGACTTTTGGAGGGGTCGAGGTACATGGCCGCTCGTCTTGCAGTTTTGCGACCAGCCTTGGTTCTTGGAGATAAGGGCCGTTGGCCCGATCACGCGTTAGCTAAGGGAATGGGCATTCCTCGAGGTTATGACGACCCTCCGGTCCAGTTTGTTTATGTTGATGATCTTGCTAGTGCCATTGCTTTTACTTGTGAGAATCGTCTTGATGGCACTTTCAATGTGGCGAGTGACAACTGGTTGTCTGGTGCTGAAGTGCGTGCTCTTGCGGGCATGCCACAACATCTTTTAATTCCATCTCGGCTAACTCGGTTTCACCAAAATCGAGCGGCTTCGATGGGAGGCTTGTTGAGCTACGCGACCCATTCATGGGTTGTCGCAAACGACTTGCTCAAAGCAGCGGGTTGGGTGCCAACGTTTACCAATGAGCAGGCATTTGTTGTTATGAATCGAGGAACGTTGTGGTCACGGCTGAGCCCAAAACGTCGCCAGGAGCTTGCTCTTGTTGGGTTTGCTGGCACGTTTATAGGACTAGGCATGGCCTTAGCAAGAGCCGTTCGAGGTTTGTGGAAGCACTGATCTTTAAGGGTGCTTAAAGGTTCTTAGGCCGTTTGCTCAGTGTCAACGTGAGGGTATTGCGCTGGTTATCTCTTATGTATGTGATGGCGATTTCTTGTCCAGGCCGACGGTCGCGCAGGTTTAATACGAGGGCAGCCATTGAGGTAATTGACTCGTCACCAACGGCGATGATGATGTCTTGTTTGGCTAATCCTGCAGCGTGAGCAGGGCTGTCGCGCACGACTCTTTCTACACGTGCACCACCAGGTATTGATGCTTCTTTGGCTGAAGCGGGGTCGAGGTCTGCACCTTCGATGCCAAGCCAGACGTGTTCGGCTTTACCGGTGGCGATGATTTGGTCAGCAACCGAGCGGGCAATGTCGATAGGGGTGGCAAACCCAAGTCCCTCAGCACCAACCTGAGAAACGGCGATCGCAGTGGTGATGCCGATGACCGAACCGTTGTGGTCTAGAAGGGCACCACCTGACGAACCTGGGGCAATTGCAGCATCGGTTTGAATCATGTCCAGAAGGGGATTCCCGTCCTCGTTGTCGACTCGACGCCCTAGTGCGCTAACAACGCCCGTGGACACTGAAGAGCCACCAATTAGGCCAAGTGGAGAACCAATGGCGACAGCAGGCTGGCCAACTTTTAGACCGATGGCAGTTCCCAGAGTCGCGGTCGCAAATGGTTCATCTCGTTCGAGCTTCACCACAGCGATGTCAGTTTCAGGATCTTGTCCCACAATTTCACCGGCGACTTCTGTGCCATCAGCAAGCACGGCGAACAGAGTTTTAGCCCCTTTGACCACATGGGCATTTGTGAGCAGATAGCCGTTGTCTCTGAATAGCACCCCCGACCCACTGCTTTGAGAAGGGGCGGTGATTTTCATTCGCACGATAGCGGGGCTCACTTGTGCAGCGATTGCAACGACATCACCAGCGGGAGCTCTGTCAGCTGCTGGCACGCTGCGTGTGGCAGGTCCGACCTGTTCACGTACCACGATCTCTCGACCTTGTTTCGAAGTATCAAGCTTTCCAAAGGCTCCCAAGAGAGCCACCACCAAGATCGCCCCCGTTACCCCAGAGGCCAATGCCACGAGGGCCATGGAACGTAAAGCGGGTTTTGATTGAGGTGCAGGTTGAGGCTTAGAAGCGGCAGTGAAGGTTTCAGTATCGGGACCTGCATTCCACTGTGATTCGAGTTCGCTTGGGTGGCGCCAGACTCGATCATCGGGGGGTGGAGGTGGGCTCCACGGTACTGAATGGTCTTCAGATTGCTTTCCGAGATTCCAAGTTGAGTCGTCTGGTATCTCACCTGTTGGGTCCATTTCAACGAGGATACGGTGGTAGAGGTCCACATGGAGCGCGCCTGACCCATACGATAGGAAGTAATGATCTTGCAAGCTCCCTCTAATACGAATAATTGGACGGCTCTTTCGTTTGCGCCACTGCCTGTTGGGTTGGTCGCAGACTGGACAGTACGAGACGATTGTGGTGCTCTCGTGTTGTTCAACGGGACGACCCGCGACCATGCTGGCGAACGACAGGGTGTAATTCGCCTCGAATACGAAGCATATGAAGAACCCACCTTGAGATGTCTTGAAGAAATTGGGGAAACCGCTCGCAAGCGCTGGCCAACATTGGGACGCATTGCTTTGTTACATCGGGTGGGGGTGGTCGAGCTTGGAGAGTCAGCGGTGTTGGTAGCAGTCTCGTCACCACATCGAACAGAAGCATTTGAAGCTGCTCGGTTCTGCATCGATACCATGAAAGAAAGTGCTCCAATTTGGAAGCACGAGACTTGGGATGGTGGTTCGGATTGGGGAACCGATGTCAACGATATTTCTTCCGTTGAAGAGGTTTCTCGATGAGCGGGGCACTGTTCTTATTGATGGCGGTGATATTTAGCGCTGCGGGTTCTGCGTTTTTGTGGATGCGTCACAGCAAGCCAAGGTCGGTTGAAGATGGCGTCGACAGTTTCTCTAAGGAGATGCAGGCGCTTGCTCCTAGAGATATTCCGGCAATGGATTCCCGCCGGTTAAGGGAGAGGTAGAGGCAACTGGCTCGCGACCTGGCGATTGATTTAGGGACAGCCAACACGCTTGTCTATGAGCGCGGGCGCGGAATTGTTCTTAACGAGCCAACCGTTATAGCGCTCGACACTCGTTCGGGTGAAGTGTTGGCGATGGGCCATGAGGCTTGGTCGATGATTGGACGAACACCGGGATATATCAGGGCGGTGCGTCCCCTGCGCAAGGGAGCTATTACTGATTTTGAAGTGACACAGCGCATGATCCGCCTGTTGTTGCACCGAGTTGGAGTGAGCAGATTTAACCGACCTCGCGTAATCATTTGTGTGCCGTCTGCCATCACAGAAGTGGAACGCCGAGCAGTTATTGATGCTGCACGGCGAGCCGGTGCGGCAGATGCTCAGCTTCTCGATCAGCCAATGGCAGCGGCTATAGGAGCAGGCCTCGCGGTCAACGAGCCGCTCGGAAACATGGTCGTCGACATTGGCGGTGGTACTAGTGAGTCAGCGGTCATCTCCTTGGGTGGCATTGTTGCTCTACGTGCAATTCGCCTGGGTTCGTTCGAGCTAGATGCCGCTGTGCAGCTGTATGTGAAACGTGAGTATGGCTTGGCTATCGGAGAGAGGACCGCAGAGGACATCAAGATTGCGATCGGTTCGGCATGGCCTACGGGTGAGGAAATTAAAGCCGAGGTTCGAGGACGCGACATGGTGAGCGGTTTGCCGAAGACCGTTATTTTGTCTCCAGAAGAGATTCGCGGAGCGCTTTCAGATTCGGTTTCGGCCATCTGTGAGTCGGTGGTTTCTTGTTTGGGAGAGGCACCGCCGGAGTTAGCTCAAGACTTGATCTATCAGGGTATCCATCTCGTTGGCGGTGGAGGAATGTTGCGAGGATTGAATCAGCGTTTGGCGGATGTAACTAACGTTCCGGTGCATTTGGTGAACATGCCCCTCGAATGCGTTGTATTGGGTGCAGGCCATTGCATCGAGGAGTACGACGCTCTGCGATCACTCTTTATGGGAGCTCACGACTGAGGGTCCGCGTCTTCGTTTAGAAGATCTTCGGCGGCTTGACGAACCTGCCAGTCTCGATCTTTGGTTGCTAACTGAAGCGCAAGGTCAACCTCGGGTCCTTCGAAGGGGGCGAGGGCGATGATGGCCCGACGTCTAACGGTTGCTTTGTCTTTGGTGGCGGCAAGGATCGTTGGCAGTGCCGCTTCGTCACCTAGTGCCCCAAGGGCTGCAACGGCGGCTTCTCGACAGAGGCTGTCCTCATGATTGGTGACGATTGTGCACAGCGCCTCAATTACATCAGGCGCAGCCGAAGCTCGCTCGCCATAAGCCCATGCACATTGTTCGACGACGCTGTTGTCGGGGTCGCTAAGCAGACCAATCAGATCAACTGAGGTGAAGGTAATGGCGAGTTCTAGCGCACGCCTACGAACCACTGGGTGCGGGTCGTTTAGTGATTTGTCGATCAGGGCTGCATTGATTCGGTCCATGCGTGCAAGCGCACTAAGGGCCGTAGAGCGGACGACCGCGTCAACATGGTCTAGTAGTGATCTAGCAGTCTCTTCATCACCCGTATGTCCTGCTACGGCAGCGCGTTGTCTAGGGCTGGTTTCATGGGTTGCATCGACTGCGTCTTGCTCAGACATTGACGAGTACGCGCAGGGCAAACATAAGCGCAATTACCACGATGCCAGTTCCTAGTGCCATAACAAAACCCATGCCAGCAGTGGTTCCTAGGAGTTTTGAGAGCCCACTCAAGGCGTGCCGTTGTAATGGAACGCCTTGAGTGGCTACCAATAGAGACATAATTCCAGAAGGGGTCTGTTGACTAGAGGGCCTCTGGTCGGCTGGAGGTGTTGATGGTAGTTGAGGTGGGAGAGGTGGATGAACTGGAGCACTGGTCTTTGGAGCGCTGGTCTCTGGAGTTCTGGTCACGGGGTGTGTGACGCCGGAATTGGGCTTGGGCGTGGCACCCTTGGGGTCGGCACTTATGGTGACATAGGCAATGGTGGCTATTGAGCCACCGATTACGACCAATACGACAATGAATGAGAACACGGTGAATGACAGCGTAGTTGGCCAAGATGGATCTGATGATGAGATTAAGTTTCCGCCCACACCTCCCCCTGTAAAGAACTTTCGGTGGGTGGGTTTGGCTGTATTGGCCGTGGTCATGGCCGTGCTTGTTGGGGTGCTTAATGTTCAGATTCCGTATTATGCAATCTCGCCTGGACAGGCACTTGATGTTGGGCCATTGGTAAAGGTTGAAAAAGGCCCTAACTATTCCTCTGATGGGCAGTTTTTTTTAACAACGGTTTCACTTGGTAAGGCAACCCTGTTGACGGCATTTCTCGGTTGGATCGATTCGACAACTGCCGTGGTTAAAGAATCGGTGATTCGCCCACCATCGGTTTCAGATGCTGATTTGACCAAGTTGAACCAAGAAGAGATGGCTGATTCGAAGCAGGTTGCGTTGGGGGTGGCATTTGAACATCTTGGCTATGACGCCATTAGCGGTGATGGCGCGAAAGTCGTAGTGGTCGAAAAGGGAACCCCTGCTGATTCATTGTTGGTGGCTGAAGACGTGATTGTGGCCGTTGACGGCAAGCAAGTAAAAGATCATTTCCAGCTGGTGAAAATGGTTAAGGCTAAATCTCCTGGTACGAGCGTGGCGTTTAAGGTCCAGTCGGTTGACGGTTCTCAAACGCGGACGGTCGACTTAGAGCTTGGTGCTAACCCAAGCAATGCTGAACAAGGATTTCTCGGAGTTCAGCTCACAACCAATAAGCTTCGATTCGACTTTCCCTATGAGCTAAAACTCGAATCTGAGCGCATCGGTGGTCCTTCTGCTGGTCTCGCGTATACGTTGCAAGTGCTTGATGTTTTGACCGAAGGTGACTTGGGGGCTGGAAAGAAAGTTGCGGTAACAGGCACGATCGAGCTTGACGGAACGGTCGGAGATGTTGGGGGAATCGCACAAAAAACCGCTGTGGTTAAAGAAGCCAAGGTCGACATTTTTCTAGTCCCTTCAAGTGAAGAAGATGAAGTGAAAAAGTCGATCGGCGACAAGGTCGAAGTGGTGGGAGTTGATTCGTTAAGCGAGGCAATAGAAGCGCTGCAAGGTTTGGGTGGCGAGATTCGTTTTACGAAACCCTTGTAGGTCGCCCGTTGGGGTGAGCTAACGACGTAGTCTCATGGTCGATGTCTGATCAGACCCCTTTCGACCCTGATGGTCTTGTGAGTATGAGTTTTTCTACTTCGTTTCGTGGGTACGACCCTGGCGAGGTTAAGTCTCTATTGCGCCAAATGGCTGCAGAGTGGGCGAGCGCTCAAGAGCGTGAGCGGTTATTACGAGAACAGCTAGCTGAAGCAATGGCGAGAGCTGCTCCTGCGGTAATGAGTGAAGCCGACCTCGCTGCTGCTCTTGGACAAGAGACGGCAAAGGTTGTGCAGGCTGCTCGCGAGGCATCAAATGAGATTCGTGCGAAAGCCGAAGAACATGTCGCTCGCTTGTTGCGCGAGGCCAATGACGAGGCGACGAAACTTCGTGAAGAGGCAGAGAGTTTGCTCGGGCTCCGAACTCAAGAAGCCAATGTCGCGGCAACGGCATTGCTCGACGAGGCAAATCGTGTGGCTACTTCTATTGTTGATATGGCCCAAGAGCAAGGTCGCCAGATGGTGTCTGAGGCCCAGGCGGTGCGAGAGCGGTATCTGAAAGATCTTGCTCGTCGTCACCATGTGGCCAATCAGCGCTTGGAGTTTTTGCGAGCGAGTAGAGAGCGCCTCCTTGTTACGTATGGCGCGGCACGTGCTGCCGCAGAGGCTGCTGAACGTGAATTGAACACGGCGGAGGTCACAGCGGCTGCGGCAGGTGAACTGGCTGCTCAGCGTGTAGCCGCTAGCCCTGAAATGACGTTGGAGCAGATGGAGGTTGAGATTTCTCTCGCACGAGAGGAAGGCATTGACCTAACCCAATCTCAAGTTCAAGAGTTTGAACTCCCGGACGTGCCCGAGCCAGTGGTGGAACCCGAACCCGAACCCGAACCCGAACCCGAACCCGAACCCGAACCCGAACCTGAACCCGAACCCGAACCCGAACCTGAACCTGAACCTGAACCCGAACCCGAACCCGAACCCGAACCCGAACCCGAACCCGAACCCGAACCCGAACCCGTCGTAGAAACCCAGACGGATAAGCCTGAGATCGATGCTCTTTTTGCTCGCTTGCGGGCCAATCGTGAAGAGTCTGTTGCTCAGGCTCAGGTGGTGCTGGGTGGGGACTCCGAAGTTGAAGAGCCAATCGTTGACGAGCAGGTCGTTGAGGAGCGGGCCGCACAACAAAAAGAAGAAGAGCAAGACAATCCTGCTTCACAAGTTTTCGATGATGATCAAGTGTTTCAAGATCGTGATCGGGACATCGAGCCAATTGAACAAAATCTGATTCGTGCAATGAAGCGTGTGCTCATGGACGATCAGAATGAAATGCTCGACCTTCTTCGTCGTCTTTCTCGTTCGGCTGATGCTTCAGATGTATTGCCTGACCTAGGGGAACATGTTCAGCGATATGTAACAGCGGTCGGCCCCTTTTTGGAGGAGGCTTCAGCGGCCGGTGCGACACGATATGGAGTTACGGCAAGTCCTAAAATTGCTGAGGAAGTGTCAGTGTCATTAGCAAACGAGTTGCTGCAAGGCTTGCGTGATCGCCTTAAACGCCATGTGAGCGAATCGGTGTCTGATCAAAGTGATCTTGCTACGACTCTTTCGTCAGCATTTCGTGAATGGAAAACCACCAAGATTGAACCCATGTCTAGGCATCATGTTCTCGTTGCTTACGGTAGGGCGGCCTTTGACGCGGCACCAGACGGTTTGTACCGATGGGCGGTTGACCCTGAACATGACTGTTCGTCCGATTGTGCTGACAATCAGCTGGGAGGTCCTGTGGCCAAGGGCGATAGATATCCAACCGGTGTTCGCCACCCACCAGCTCACGAAGCATGTCGCTGCATCGCCATACCTTTATTGGGTTGATACGTTAGGCTCAGGTCGTGCAGACTCCCAGAGACATCTCGCGTATTGGCGGTAATGGCCCATCACAGCGAACGAAGGTGGTTCTTGGAATCGTCGCTGTTGGTGGTTTCATCCTTCTCACATCGTTGAGGGGGATCTCCGGTTTTTATACTGACTATCTGTGGTTCGACTCCTTGGGTTTCAAGGATGTTTTCACTGGCGTACTTAGTGCCAAGGTTGCGCTTGCGGCGATCTTTGTGGCCATTGCTTTTGTGCTCGTGCTTGCGAACCTCATCATTGCGGGAAAGCTCGCTCCGCCTCTACGCCCTTCAGGTCCAGAAGAAGAGGTGCTTGAGCGTTATCGAGAGATGGTCGGTGAACGAACGACATTGCTACGTGTTGCGGCTGCTTTTGCAGTGGCTTTGTTTGTCGGCGTGGGCATGTCAGCTCGTTGGCACGACTGGGTGCTATTTACGAACGCTCAAGATTTCGGCATAACTGACCCACGGTTCAAGACCGACGTGGGTTTCTATGTCTTTCAACTTCCGTTTATGACAGGAGTGCTCGACTGGGCCTTTGCGGTGTTCGTATTGCTCGTTCTAGTCACGGTGGCTGCCCACTATCTCAATGGAGGTATTCGCCTGCAAGTAAATGGCGAACGAGTTTCACCACAGGTCAAAGCGCACATTTCTGTGTTGCTCGGAGCGATTGCCCTGATCAAGGCTGTTGGTTACTGGTTAGAGCGATATGAGTTGAACTTCTCTACTAGAGGTGTGGTCAATGGCGCGACTTATACAGATGTAAACGCGCAGCTTCCGGCATTGATGTTGCTTACTTTGATCTCGCTTGCTGCATTCGTGTTGTTCATCGTGAACATCTGGCGTCGGGGATGGGCACTTCCAGTTCTTGCGGTGGGCCTTTGGGCATTGGTAGCGCTACTTATTGGTGGGGCTTACCCAGCATTTATTCAGCGTTTCCAAGTTGAGCCATCCGAGTCATCAAAGGAAGCCCCATACATAAAGGCCAACATTGAAGCTACGAGGGTGGGGCTTGGTCTTGACAAGGTAGAGACGAAAGCGTTTGACCCTTCAGGTGATCTCACTCTAGCCGACCTTGAAAATAATGCTGAGACGATTCGCAACATCCGCTTGTGGGATCCCACAACTATGGAGTCGGTGTATCAGCAGCTTCAAGAGGTGCAGAACTATTATCAGATTACTGATGTAGATGTTGACCGTTATGAGGTAGACGGACGTCTGACTCAAATGCTTGTCGCTGCAAGTCAGCTTAAGACTGAGGGCGTTCATCAGAAATCATGGGAGGCTCAGCACCTGACCTATACCCATGGTTACGGTGCAGTCGTCGCACCCAGTAACTCCAAGACTGAAAATGGTCGGCCCAACTTGTTGTTACAAGACATTCCTTTGCGGAGTAGCGACCCATCATTAGAGCTCGACAAGCCTGGCGTTTATGTCGGTGAGGGCATTGACAGTTACGTGGTGGTCAACACCGACCGAAAAGAGATCGACTTTCAGGACCGGAAGAATGAGACCAGTTTCACCGAGTATGACGGCGCAGATGGCGTGGGCATCGGATCATTCATGCGAAAGGCAGCCTTTGCACTTCGCTTTAGCGACTATCGGCCTTTGATTTCGGGCAATCTGCGCAGCTCGTCGAAGATCTTGTACGTGCGTGATGTGCGAGAACGACTGCAGACGCTTGCACCGTTCTTGTCGATTGACGCTGACCCTTACCCGGTCCTTGTTGATGGACGCATGGTTTACATAGTTGACGCCTACACAACAACGAATCGTTACCCCTCAGCGCAACAGGCAAGCATCGAACAGCTTTCACCCAACAGCGGCCTCGCACATTCTTTTAACTATGTGCGCAACTCGGTTAAAGCCGTTGTCGATGCTTATGACGGGACGGTCACGCTTTATGTCGTTGACCAGACCGACCCGCTTATAAAGGCATATCAGCAGGCATTCCCTGACATGTTTACGAGTGGTGACAAAGTGCCACCAGCATTGCAGGCTCACTTTCGTTACCCTGACGATTTGTTCCGAGTGCAGACCAATATGTGGGGCCGCTACCACCTGACGAATCCGGATGATTTTTATAACCAGAGTTCTGCTTGGACTGTTGCACAAGACCCAGGAACCACAGGGGCTCCGTCGTCGAGTCAACAGGTACTTCCTCCAGATGGAGGAACGGGGCAGGGACAGATCGTCGCTTCTCGTCAGGCTCGAATGGAGCCGTACTACCTGCTCATGCGTCTTCCTGAAAGTACGCGTGAAGAGTTCTTAATGTTGCGGCCGTTTGTGCCTGTTTCAGATGATGATTCCAAGAAACAGCTGACGGCGTTCATGGTGGCAAAGAGTGACCCAGGGGAATACGGAAAGTTGGTTAACTATGAGTTGCCAACTGATAAGCGCATTGATGGGCCTGCACTTGTAGCGGCGACTATTCAGGCAGATACCGCTGTGTCACAACTTGAGACGCTGCTTGGTTCACAAGGTGGGGGTTCGGCCGTGAACTTTGGGAATCTGATTGTCGTACCTATCGAGAAGTCAGTGTTGTATGTGCGGCCGTTGTATGTAGAGGCCGAGTCGACCAATGTGCCGTTGTTGCGCAAGGTGATCGTTTGGTACAAGGACCGAGTCGTTGTTGAAGACACGTTGGAGTTGGCTTTGATCAAGTTGTTTGGTTCATCCCCGTCTCTTGGCGAAGAGCCCGTTGTGCAAGAGCCCGGTGTAGAAGAGCCCGGAGTGGTGACTCCGGGGCCGGTTGAGACTCCGCCTGCGACCACTGATGTTGGTGCCTTGTTGGAACAAGCACAGAAGGCTTTTGATGAGGCACAAGTAGCACTCACCGCAGGCGACCTAGCGGGTTACCAGCGCAAGAACGAGGAAGCTAAGGCTCTGGTTCGCCAAGCCGCCGATGCAATCGCCGCCGACCCAGGCACGTCTAGCTGATCCTTTTGGTAGTGCCTTGTTAGTTAAAGCCTCGATTGTCGAGCACAGTGCTTGGTAGTGCGCTATCTGCGATTGCCGATAGTCCTTCAAGTTCGGCAGCGACACGATCGAGATGGATGATTTGTCGTGATGAGCCAACTGGTATAGCGGCATGGAGCTTTCCGATTTCGCCCCGCAGGTCAGCGGCGACTCTTGTGAGTTCAGCTGCCAACTTTGCGGCACGAACCTGCACTTCGATTAAGTCGCTTTGGGTTGCCATAGTCAGGCTGATTTCATCAACTCGTTCGACGAGATCCATATCGACCTCTCGCTGTGCCAGGCCACGCTCAACGCGTTCAAGGCGATCGTTGAGCTGTTGGGCGTGCACAGCCATAACCATGACTGCACGCTCAAGTCGATCAGCAACAACCGGAAGGTTGTCGCCGTTTGCGACCTCAAGTGTTTGTGATCGTGGGTACCGCCACCATAACCGCATGCCTAAAGGGTACCGGGCATTGTGAGCCCCATGTGGGAATCACCCTTTGGAAGTCTCTCAACCCCCTGCTATCGTGGGCTTCACGCCGCGGGGTGGAGCAGTATGGTAGCTCGTCGGGCTCATAACCCGAAGGTCGCAGGTTCAAATCCTGCCCCCGCCACCAAGTAAAGCCCTGGTAGATCGCAAGATCTACCAGGGCTTCTTTCGTTATCCACAGGCACCTTCTAACGATTCTTCTAACGATTCTTCTAACGAGTCGTTAGAAGCCGGGGTGCGCGAAACGGCGATTCGCGGGGAGTTTCGCGTCGGCGCTGCCCTCAGTCTGTTGGATCGAGCCAAGCAGCGGGGATCAAACGCTCGCCGTTCCGCCAGTTGGCGACCACGGCTTCCTGGAACCAGTCATCTGCAAGGTTGGCGTGGTCGCACACGATTACTTGCAGCTCACCGTCCAGTTCGTCGACCACACTTCGCATCAGCTCGAACATCAATTGAACCGCTGCCCTATCATCATCGCCCTGCGGAACACCGGCCTCCCTGTCGACGTCTGAGGGGTAATGCGCCTGCGTTGGCTGGTCAAGCATCAGGAAGCGCGGGACAGGGCGGTTCTGGCGAGTGAAGAATGCGTGTAGGGCCAGGTGTGTAACGATGTGGTAGCCGATCCAGTTTGCGCCGCTCCCAATACGGTTGAGTGCAGCTGGCCCGCTGGGCGTGTCCGCGACAACCGTGAGTCGATTCAGGTCCAGCCGTACGCTCGTTTCGCTGTGTTCGAGGCCAAGATCGTCTGCCCAGTCCGTCATGTCTCGGCCGATTGCCGCCAATCGTGACATCAGTTGCTCGCGTTCTTCGTCCGGATCCAGTTGGGACTCGATCTCTGTAACGGTGTTCTGACGGAGTGCGACCGTCCCGCTCAGCTGTTCCAACACGCGGGACTGTGAGGATTCAAACGAATCGAGGAACTGTCGGATCCGGCCTTGAAGGAACGCCTGACGTTCGGCGAACCGTCTGCTCGAGTCGATGGCGCGGTGAGCATCATCTATCGAGTTCACGGCCTCGTCAACTCCTCTGAGCTCGTCACGAAGGTCGGTGGCTCGGAGTGCTACCTCGAAAGAGCTTGCGTCCGGCGGGGCTGCGCAAGCGAGTAGGTCCCTACCTGGGATTGCAGTTCGATTGCAGCTTGTCGCAGTTCGTCGACGGACGGATCCTCGTCTGCGAGCGCGGAACCACACACGGGACAGTCGCCCGTTGAACCGCCACCATCGCCGAGTAGTTCGAGGCTTCGCAGTCGAGCTGTCTGTCGGCCGACCGTACCGTCGTAGTCGGCCTCATCGTCAGAGCTCCGGCAGATGCTGCGCGGCGGTCGGACCAAGGGTCTCAGTGTCGGGAAAATCGCGAAGCGATGGCGCACCGACCGCCTGATGGACAACTTGAGCTTCTACGAGTGGGCGACACAGAAGTTTCGCTGCGCGACGCGGAACCCCGGCACCGAATGGATCGACGTCACAGCCCACCGCGTTCTCGGCCTCGACGTCAACGCCGCCACTGAACTCCGAAAGGCGCCATCGCGAAAGCCAAAGCATCGCTGACCGTCACTGGTCAGCGTCGAACCACGACCAAGGACACGCCCTGCGCCGATCATCAGCTACTAAGGACTTGAGCGGATAGGCAGTCAGGTCGCGAGGTAGCGGCCTCGGACGACCAGTCGGTCGGCGACAGAGCGTGGGATCTGGTCAAAAGGTCGTTTTGTAGCGAGCAAGGTCGGCCTTTCCCTCGGCCGACTCCTCGGAGAAATCACTCTGAGAGGCCGACGTTGATGAGCAGTTGGAGACCTGAGGGCTGTGGGCAAGCGCCTGCGGCTACTCCTCGAGCCCGAACGCCGGCACGAGACGATCGAGCGTGAAGCGACTTCGTAGCTTGCACGCCGAGTTCTGGTTGGCGAACATTCCCTTCTCCCAGATCGCGGCGTCCATTGGAACGGTCTTGATCCACTCGATTGGCACGACGTACTCGGGTTCGGCGTTCGCGTGGGAGTAGCCAGCGACGAGTGGCAGGTCGCGGAACTTCGTTTCGACACCGTTGTGCATCAGGGTTACCTGGTCTGCAGTCGTGGCGACGCCGACCACCTTGCCGACCCCGACGTAGCCGAGCTTGGGGATGCACGTAAAGACCCGACCACCGACCGGAAGCGAGTTCAACGTCCGCGAGTACCAATCGCCTCCGCCCGCGGAGATGAACCCGTAGTTCGTGGCATCGGTCCAATCCCGAATACCTGATTCGCTGCCGTACGACACGTACCAGTCCTTGCCGTTCCACGGCTCCTTGCGTCCTCCGGACACCTCCCGCTGAGCGCCAGCTTGCTCGGTTGGCTCGACCAACCACGCCCGAGCGAGATACGAGCGTTCGCCGTCGCCGAAGTAGCTGAAGAGCGCCGCATTGACCGGCACACCGGCCCCCTGGAGGTACTCAATGACACGGTGCACGTGATGATCGACCTCGCTCGCGACGATCGTGATCTGGTGCTGGACCCCGACTTCATCAGGCGTGAACCCGAACAATTCCGTCGCGCGCACCTCAAGCTCGATGTCGGGCATGTACTGGTCGTGGATCTGGCGCACCTGGTCCTGATCCAGCGTCGTTGCCCACGCCGCGTACTCCAGCGCCTGAGCTACGACATCGCGTGGCGCCTTCTCTTTCTTCAGTTCAAGGACGTGAAGCACTCCCTCGGAGTCGAGCGCGAGCAGGTCGACGATTCGTCCGAGGTCGGTGTGAACCTGACGCCCGATGACGAGCAATTGTTGTCCCAGAAGCGATGGGTCAGTTTCAAGGAGCTCCTCAAGTTGTTTCTCATTGGGTGTGCCGGTCTGGGTGAGCTGCTGCAGGCCGTCGTCGGCCCGCCAGATCTGCATTCGAATGCTCATGACACCAGCTTGCCATGGTGGCGCCCAGCCCGGTGCGCTACCGGTGAGTCGCCAGCGTTGCTCGCATACGCCAGAGGGATAAACGAGCGGTCGCTGATTGGGATGTCGCTGTCACCGTTGGGGGTACGGTCGGAAGGTGAAACGACCTGAGGCATCGCCCCAGACCCAGGAGGATGGATGTCGGACTTCGCAACGCCGGACAATGCAGATTCAACTCCCAGCAGCGACGAACCAACTCACTTCACGCCTTGGTTGGCTCGAAACGTCGACGTCCTCGGCGGGGTGCTCGGTCTCGACCTCACGGTTCTCGATGACCCTGATGACGACCTGCTCAACGGCGTTCACATCGAGGTCGATCTCGGTGGCTACTTCCTCGACATCATGGCGACTGACGCCGCAGGTCGGACCGTCGCCATCGAGAACCAATACGGCAACGGTGATCACCGCCACCTCGGACAGCTGCTCACCTATGCCAGTGGTGTCGGTGCCGACGTTCTGATCTGGTTGGCGGAGAGCTTCAGCGACGCCCACCTCGAAACGCTTCGTTGGTTGAACGAACGCACCGACGACCGATGCGGCGTGTTCGGAGTCCGCGCTCGTTTCATGCGGATCGGTGACTCACCGGCCGCACCGATCTTCGAACTCGCGGTTGGGCCGTCGGAGTGGGCACGTATCCAGCGAGAGGTCGTGAACGCGACGGAGAACTGGACCCTCGAATCGTTTCTTGCCGCAGTCGAGGCAGACCGTGAGACAACGAATGACCTCTTCGAATGGGTCGCCTCCACCATCACCGATCCAGCGCAACGTGAGGCGCTGTGGTTCGGCGCACGTCCCGGCGGGTCGGTGTACCTGCATCCGCGCGGCCGCAGGTACGCGCCTGCCTACGTGTGGGCCAACGCGCATGGCCGGGCGATGATTTCAGGTGCATGGAACAACTACGGGGAACCCGCCACGCGGCACCCCGCATATGGTCACGTCGCGGCGGTTCGAGGGCAGGATCACATGAGCTCTGCGACGGGTGTTCCGTTGGGGAATCTCGACTTCGATGTGTTGTGTGCGGCGCTCGATCGCACGGCGGATGAACTCGCCACCTCGCTTGGGGAACCACCGCAATTGGAGGTTGAACCCAACGCTGCTGATGCACCGCACAAATGAAACAATCGTTCCAAGAATGAGGGACATCCATCGTTGGCGTCGTTGCCGAATTGGTCGCCGCCGTCGGCCATCTGGCGTTCGAAGTGCGAACGAGCCTGATGCGATGATGACGCCATGATCCCCGAGCTCGAGGGCAACCGTGTGCGCAAGTGGGCCCACGACAAGACCCCAGCGGAGTTCCGCGACGAGATGCGGGTCGAGGTCGACGAGACACCGCGAGGGCTCACGATCCTGGAGTGCAGACCGCCGTGGAGCGATCTCATCGGGTCCGAGTGGACTCGGTCACCGATCGCTCGGCTCGCCTACTCGAAGCAGGCCAGCGAATGGACGTTGTACTACGCCGACCGAAACGACCGTTTCCAGCGCTACTGCGAGTGCGGGCCGAGCGCCCACGTGACAGAGCTGCTGGCGGAGATCGACGCCGACCCGACCTGCATCTTCTGGGGTTAGCGGTCTCGGCCGGTGAGCTCACGACCGACGGCGATATGCAGCCAACCCCGTCGGGAACGATTGTCCTCCATGACCTTCGATAGAAGGCCCGGTGCGGTCAGGATCTGAACGCGGCCAACAAGTCTCGGGTGTAGTTGACCATCGTCTCGGTGACGTTGTCCCGATCACCGATGCCGCCGAGCGCCGTGACTGCGAGGTCGATACCCGGTGACCGCGGCGTGGCAAAGAGCATGTCTAGATAGTCCATCGCTCGCCCCGTGACGCCAGAACTGCGCTCGTCGTCCCCGACCAGGCGGAGTCGAGCAACTATCTGCTCGACGGTGTTCGCTTCGTAGAGTCGGAAGATATCGCCAGCGTCCTTCGGGAGGAGCCGTCGAGGATTGTCGAGTCGCTCGCCAAGCTTGAACGCCTTCGCGACGATGAGCGCGGCGGGTCCAGCGACGGCGACCGAGACGACGCTCTCGGGCATCGACGTACTCGCTCCTGATCTCGCTACTCACGGGAGCTCGGGCTCCGAGTCGAGCGAGGCCGACTGCCATCGAGGTGCGTGCTGTCGCATCCAATCGAGCAGGGCGTCGCCTTCTGCGGGCATGCGCCCGAACCCGGTGAGGCAGTCGATAGCAACCTGCGCGAGCGATGCGAATACCAACCCGTTCTGCTCCCACGTGCGCTCATAGACAATGGGATCGTAGGGAACGGCTGTCACAACATTCCCGCCGGTTCTCGTCGGACGGAGCCGCACTGCCTCGGCCAGCCGCTCAGGATCGTCGGTGTAGACCACCGCGATCTCGGGTGCGGCGACCGTGACCAGCTGGCTGGACGCAAACGAACCGGTGACGGCCCACCGCTTCAGCTTTGACGATGAGAGGTCGAGAAGGAACTGCTCCGGGCCGGCCGGCGCAATCCAACTCGTCGTTTCGTTGTCGGCGAGAAGACCGTAGGTACGCGTGATCTGTCGGATCATCGCCTCCCAGTCGACCTTCTCGATCGGCTTGCGTGGCTGTCGTTCGATCAGCAACTCCTCGCCGAGCCCGGTGAGGAGGCGCGAGACGTAGCCAGCGTCCATGTCGAGCGCCTGGGCGAGCTCGCCGAGGCCATAGGGCGGCACCACCTCGGCCAGCGTGCGTTCGAGTGCCCACGCTCGCGGTCCGCGAAGACTGCTCAGCGTCTTGGGACGCGGGGCCGGGTCTCGCGTTGCCCCGTCAGCCTGGATGAGTACCAGCGGTTCATCGAGGGAGATCGACAGGTTGCCGGTTGTGTCGGCGTAGCCCTGTCCGCGGCCGTCGAGGATTGTTCTCGTGCGAGGGCTGAGCCATTCGGCGATTACGACTGTCGGCTCGCCGAAGTCGGGTAGCGCCGCAGCCGCCCGAGGGTCGAGTCGTCGCCGGACGACCGCCTGCACCTCGAATCGGCCGCCGGCGGGGGAGACGAAGCGGATGATCCCGCTGTCGGTGGTCCGTGAGGCCACCGACACCTGCCACCTCGACGGGAGTCGATCCGCGATTGCGCCGCCCGCGTTGGCGAGCAGTTTCTGAATCACCTTCGGAGTTGGTCTGCGGGCCATGTGAGAATCTTCGAAATCACGAGGGGGGTTGGGTTTTCAGTCTGAACTAATTTGCTCAGAGAGTCAACTTGCTTGATTCAGACAAACCTGCGATATGAGCACAACTTCTAACGATTCTTCTAACGAACTATCCGTCACGAACTGTTATCCACAGGCACGAAGCGACATATCTATATCGCGAAACGCCAGCTAGATGGCATGATCTGACACAGGCTGTCACAGCCCGACACCTGCCTGAGTCGGCTCATAACCCGAAGGTCGTAGGTTCCAATCCTACCCCCGCCACCAATGTGATGTCGCGAGACATCGGCAAGGACCGAACCTGCAAGGGGTTCGGTCCTTGGTCATTTTTGGCGGGGTTGGTAGCAGCGGGTGGGGTCGAGTGTGAGGCGGCGGAGGAGTTCTCCGGTAGCCGTCGCGATGACTCTGATGTCGAGGTCGGCGATGAGCAGCACGACGGGGTGCCGGCGTGGGCGCGTCCGATGCTGATGTGGTGCATCTGTCCAGCGCGTCGGAGTGACACGGCCCCGGTTTTGTCGATGCGGTCGCGGCGGATCCGATGGTGGGTTTGGAGGTGCCAGGCGACGGTCTCGGCGCCGGCGTCAAGACCACTGGCAACGAATTGTTGGCGCAGGTTCGTGATCAGTTCGACGGTGTCGTCCGACACGCGTGTCGGCGAGTTGTGGGGCCGGCGAGTTCGGGGTTCGAACGCGGCGTCGCTTTCGGTGCGGTTTCGGGCCAACAGGCGCGAGACGAATGATTCCGACACGTTGTAGAGTCGGGCTGTCTCGGCCTGTGACCGGCCCTCGATCGTCACTGACAGAATCACCGCTCGCCGTTTCGACATCGGGCCACACTGCCCGGACTGGCTTGCCGATGTCTCGACTCATCCCACCCCCTCCGACACGATCTGACCAGCACGAAAGTGCTGGTCAGTGTACGTTTGGGCGGCGGCCGATCGGCCCGGATCGGGCCCTTTTCATCGGTTTGTCATCACTGACGGATTGGACAACGGATTGGGCGAGCCTGGTCGAGGCGCTGGAGGATCAGGTGGCATCTCGTTGACGTTCGCACGGTTCCTGAAACCGGTGCCTGTTGGGAGCCGACGGGCAACCCGCGAACGGAGCGAAGCAGCCCCCGCCTCGGGGGCGTCCCGAGCCGCCCGCCAACCGAGACGATGTCGAGATCTTCGCTCGCTCCTGATATCCGAACGGGTTTGCCCCCGTGGCAACAGGGGTTCCAAGGTAGGTTGCCCTCCCCTTGGCGTCGCGGACTGGAATCCTCTGTTACGTGGAGCGCTGGTTGTGAGATAGTCGCGACACCATGGCCAAGGTAGATCAGGCGGATTCAACTGGTCGTCGCAACAC
>JBBSKG010000021.1:0-27344 GCA_038256565.1 Acidimicrobiales bacterium
GAATGGCACCAATGATCTCAAAGTCGTAATCCCGAGCAAAATAGGCGTAGGCATCATGGTAGGTGAGCAACCTGCGCTGTGTCATGGGAATAGTTGCAAACCCCGCCCGCATGGCCTTATCAAGTTCGTTCATTCCAGCTTCGAAACTCTCCAAGTTGGCTTCATACTCAGCTGCATGGTCTGGGTCTCGGGCACTCAGATCATCAGCAATCACTTGGCCATATGCAATTGCATAACGCGGGGAAGTCCACAGGTGCGGATTGGGTTTTCCCTCTGAACGAGGAAACGAAAAATCATATATATGGTCTTCTTCGGGCAAGACTTGATCACCCAATGAAACGACCTCTGCGCCATCACGAAGATTGGTTTCGAGTAGGCGGCGAAGAGGTTCTTCAAGCTGGAGCCCATTGAGATAGACCACATCTACTTTGGCCACTCGTTCAACGACACTGGGCGGCGGCTCGAAAGTATGAGAGTTAACCCCCTCGGGAACCAGCCCTGTAACTTGTGCCCATTCGCCAGCAATGGCAGCGACGATGCTGGTGATCGGGGCGACGCTTGTTGCCACTTGCAAACGTTTCTTGTTGGTGCCCAAAGAAGGGTCTGTCTCGGCTTTGGCACAACCCATTAACAAGGTGGTGACAAGGAAGATCGCTGACCAAACAACCGAGAATGGTTTCATCCGCTGAATCCGCTCATCGTGATGGTTCACCCTTACTTTTCTTTCCGCCTTTGTTTAAGGCAAGCGTGAGGTCGTAGACGTATCGTTTCGACACTTCATGCGCTGATGCAACTTCAGCCACTGCGTCTCGATGCGACATTCCCGAATCAATGCTTGCCTTGACTGCATCGATCAAAGTTTGATCGTCTGCGGGCTCTGGTTCGGGTCCACCTTCGAGCACCACCACATACTCACCTCTTGGCTCAATTTGATCACTATGAGCTAACGCTCCCTCAAGGTCGCCTCGCCACACCTCTTCATGAAGCTTTGTTATTTCACGGCACAACGCGACACCGCGATTAACTCCTAGGCCAGAGGCGAGATCGGTCAATGTTCTTATCAATCGGTGTGGTGCCTCGTATAAAACGATCGTGCGCCGCTCGCTACGAAGTTCACGAATGCGCTTTTCACGTTCCGAGCCTCGGCGTGGCAAGAAACCCTCGAACACAAAACGTTCAGTGCCAAAACCACTCATCACCAGCCCAGCAAGCCCAGCTGATGGCCCGGGAATCACCCTCACCTCAATGCCAGCATTGACAGCTGCTCGCACTAGACGTTCACCGGGGTCTGAAATACCAGGAAGGCCAGCGTCAGTAACCATCGCGACGGTTTCGCCCGCCTGAAGACGCGAGACCACAACCTCAACTTGGCTTGCTTCGTTATGCGCATGCATGGCTAAGAGTTGACGCGCTTTGACCTCAGCTGAAGCCAACAATCGTCCCGTGCGGCGGGTGTCTTCACAGACCACTATGTCAGCTTCTGCCAAGGCACGAATAGCGCGAGGTGCAAGGTCTTCGAGGTTTCCAATAGGCGTCGCCACGAGTACCAAAAGTCCAGTCGTGCTCAACCTTGTACCTCTGGCTGATGCACCTCCGGCTGATGCACCTCTAGCTGATCGCCAATCTGCAAGTTCCAAGATTCAAATGCCCCAGTCTCAGCCTCAATCACACAACGTGCCTTGCGACGAGGACGACCTAATCGCCAAGGCACCATATGCACCATGTCGATTACCACCATGTCGCCATCGCAAAAGGCAACATCGAGGGAAAATCGCATGCCAAGGGTGTGTACAGACATTGCCGGACGCAACAACATCGCTCCGTTAATGGCATCACGCCCCAAGAGCCCACGAGTGCGAGCACCTGGAGAGGCCGCCACCTCTAGTGAGGCCAGCACGACTCCATCTCGCATCAACCATGGCATTGGTGCCTCCGCTTGCAGACCTCAAACGTTGAAACGGAACTCAAGAACATCGCCGTCGGCGACCTCATAATCTTTGCCTTCAATGCGAAGCTTGCCAACGTCACGAGCAGCCGACCACGAACCCAGCTCAAGTAGCTCATCCCAACGGACACATTCGGCCTTGATAAAGCCCCGCTGAAAGTCGGTATGAATGACACCAGCACACTCGGGGGCCTTAGCGCCAGCACGAAATGTCCAAGCACGGGACTCCTTTTCACCAGTAGTGAAAAATGTGCGACGGCCAAGGGCGGCGTATGCAGAACGCAATAGGCGAGGTAGTGCACCTTCACCCAAACCCAGCTCGGTCAACATCTCTGATTGTTCCTCTACGGAAAGCTGGGCCGCCTCAGCTTCGAGTTGAACACAAATTGGTAGAACTTCGACGCCCGGACCAAATGCATCAACCACGGGTTTTGCCAATTCTTCGGCCTGATCTAGCTGATCATCGCCAATGTTAACCACAACCAAAACAGGCTTATTAGTCAACAAAAACCACGGAGCCAACAATTCACGAACGTCAGCCCCGAGACCCGCGCGATAAAGCGGAGTTCCTTCACTGAGAGCAGCAAGTGCAACGTCAAGGGCTTCAACTTCAGGTATCAAAGTTTTGTCTAAACGCGAGGCCTTTCGATGTCTCTCAACTCGGCCTTCAATGCTTGCAAGGTCGGCTAGTGCCAACTCGGTCTCAACTGTGCTCAGGTGTTCAAGCGGGTCAGTTGGTCCCATGACATCGGCATCAGCAAATGCCCTGAGCACAAACACCACCGCATCGACCTCACGAATATGAGCCAGAAAACGATTGCCCAAACCTTCGCCTGTACTGGCTCCCTCAACCAGTCCACCGATATCGACAAACTCGACCGTAGCTGGCACCACTTTTTGAGACTTCGACATCTCGGCCAAACGGTCCAGGCGGCTATCAGGCACTTTGGCCATGCCCACATTGGGGTCGACGGTTGCAAAGGGATAGGCAGCCGCAAGGGCGCTTCCCCTAGAGAGTGCGTTGAAAAGCGATGACTTCCCGGCATTGGGAAGGCCGACGAAGCCGAAACGTTCCATGTGCCCCAACCGTAGCTGGCCACCTCATCCAAGCCCACCTCGTCGATATGGACAGGTTCACGGTAGCCTCGTACTCATGTCTAAGAAGACCGATAAGCGCAAGATGAAGGCCCGCAAGTGCAAAGCCAACCATGGCACCAAGCCCAACGCTGGGCGAGGCTAACTTTTCTCAGGTCCCATGGGCTACAAACCCACCATCGCCACTCTTGAAGTAGCCGATGACCCGCAATGTTGGCAAGACGTTGGGTTCGCCGTAGATGATGGTGGAAACTGCCAGATTGGTACGGTTCGCCTTCATCTAAAACCCATTGATGATTTGCGTGGTGTCCAGACATGGTCGGTCTTCACCGATACCTGCCCGCCTGGCGAATACACGATCAACGGACTTGCCACCACCGTTATCAAGCCAGAAGCTATCGAGCCAGAAGCCCCAGTACACCCCAACGGCACGTTAACGATTGATCACCTGGTTGTCTTTTCGCCCAACTTGGCCGTAACCATCGCTGCACTTTCAGACCTGGGTCTCGAACCTCGCCGTACGCGTGAGCACGAGGCATTTGGCCAGCCCATGCGTCAAGTCTTCTTTCGTATGGGCGAGGTAGTGCTCGAACTGGTCGGGCCCGATAAAGATGAGGGCGAAGGAAACGCTGGGTTCTTTGGACTTGCCTTCACTGTTGTCGATCTCGACGCCACCGCTTCATTCCTCGGTAAACATGTCGGCAGAACCAAAAATGCGGTCCAACCCGGACGCCGGATAACCACCTTGCGAAAGACCGCCGGACTACAAACCGCTGTCGCATTCATGACGGGCGAGAGTAACTAATGAAGAGTGACGAAACAATAACCACGGGCCCGAACGCCCTCGACTATGGCGGCCAGAGAGGCAACTGTCGCTGATCGATCGGATGGACCGTCGTGCATCAACACCACTGCGCCTGGGCGTTCTGTTGGCCGGGTATAGGATGCGAAGCGAGGCGAGGACAGTTTGTTCTTGTACGCGTTGCTCCAAACCCCTGGCAGCGCGTTGAACCCCGCCAGGAGGCTCGGCGTTGTCCATGAGCGTTTCTGCTACACATCGATGGTCAGGCGCAGTAGCCGCCCGCCGCTGTGCCCTCGCTCAGCCCTTTGGACGAGTCGCCGTCGCTGGAGCTGTACGTCGCCGACTGCTCGATCTGATTCGACAACTCAAGTCGAGAGGACCCTCATGTTGACGATCCAAGAGAGCGCCCTGTGCTGCGGCGACAAGGTGTTCGTACGCGAAACCACTGCCCACGCGCACAACGCCCATCAGGGAGTCGCAGCATGGCTGGCGTAGCAATCATCACCGAGGCGTGCATCGGCGTCAAAGACCGCGCCTGTGTCGATGTGTGCCCGGTGCAATGCATTTACGAGTTCGACCCTGTTGGCAATGTGTTGGTATCGGAGGTCGAGGCTGGCAGCGGCGAGATCGAGACGAGCCACACACCTGATAGCGACTCGATCGCTATCTTCGGGGATTCGCTGCTGTACGTCAATCTCGACGAGTGCACGTCATGTACAGCCTGCTATCAGCCCGACGTGTGTCCGGTCGGCGCGATCTACTCCGAGGAGCACGTGCCCGACGGGACTGCTGCGACCAAGTACAACGCCCCCGACCCCAACACCGGGCACGACCACCGCTTCTTCATCGAACTCAGCCGCAACGTGTTCGCCGACTGACCACGAGCGACCGCTCGCTGATCGACACCCAAACCAAAGGAACCATATCCACCATCCCCATCACCGCCCCCAGCGTCTCGATCGAGGCACCGCCAAACGTCATCACCCTGGATCGAGGCTTGATCGACATTGCCACATCAGCGCCGGTGTCATCGCCGTCGACGCCTTGGCAAACGAGCCGCATCGGCCCAGCGATCTTTCTCCGGCTGAGTTCCTTGCCGACATCGAAGTGCCAGTCACCAATCGGTCCGCTGATACCCTCAAACACGGGTCAAGCAACCCCGAACCCGGTGCCCATGCCCAACTGGTCAGCAACGAACGTAAACACCTCCAAATGCCAGTCCGACACCAGTGCGTGGCGCATCCGCCACGACCGAGATCCGAACGAGAGTGACGATGAAAATCCAAGTCAATACAGACAGCACCATCGAGGGTAGCGACGCCCTCACCCTGACTATCGAATCGACCGTGCACGCTGCACTCGATCGTTACGGCGACCGCCTAACCCGAGTCGAGGCCCACCTCGGTGACGACGACAGTACAGGCGGCGAGAACCACGCGAGAAAGCGATGCCTTCTGGAAGCCCGCCCATCAGGCATGAACCCCATCGTGGTCACCGGTTCTGCTGACACGGTCGAACGTGCCTGCCACGACGCGACCCAGAAGATGCAGAGTCTCCTGGACAGTACGTTCGGACGAATCGATTCACACGACGAGAACGCAACCATCCGTCAGAAACGACGGTGACCACCAAGGCAGCGACCCCCCGAGAGTCTAAGCGCAGCGATGACCAATACATCCACCGAAGCCCCTTACTCCCCCTGGCGGATGGTCGCAAAAAAAGGTTTCAACAACACGCAGAAAACCTGTGGGAGCGCAACGCCAAAGACGTCGCCGCCGAAGTCGACCGACTAGCTGTGTCGCAGTCGCTTGTTGTAGCCGGGACGGTTGGGGACGTAGGGGAACAGATTGCGAAGCTCTGCTCGGGCGTGGCGGATGAATCGGGCGACGAGACCGACAACGGGTCGTTTTGGCCCCAACTCGGTATGGGTGATGAGCGTATCTCGATGGTCACATAGGGGGTGGTAGCGAGAGCCTCCATGTCAGCGTTCATCTTGGTCCTCCGGGATCGGGTTGTTTGATACCGGTGATTCTGGAGGCTTTCGCGCATATCGCGCGTAATGGAAAGGCTCAGTTCGAGCGGAACGTACTTTCACTCATGGACTGCCTTCCCTATTCCTTGGAACTAATCATCTAATGTCCTATCGACATGCTTGACCACGTATTTACTGATGCAATAGGTGCACTGCGCGATGCACTTGAGGCTGCACTATTGGAGCGCCAAGCATTTGAAGAGCGTTTCCAGGTCGACATTCTGCTGGGAGACGTTACATGGGAGACGAGCTATGGCTTGCCCGGTGAAGGATCGCCACCTCGGGTGCTTGCCGACATAAGTCTTGATTGGCCAACCTGGGCACAAACTGCATATCGCAAGTGGTACATAGGCGAGCCATTCGATGAACCTCCAGAAATTCTCGTTGAGGTGACCATGCGGATCCAACGGCTAAGCGAGCGCCCTGACCCCCAAAGGGTGCTTGATGTGTTGCCGGAATGGAGCCCGAACATTGGCGATGAGCGCCTTGAACGTTCGGGCGCAACCGTCGAGCAGGTTTATGCCACAGATCTTTCTGACCCCTCTGAGCTAGCTATCGAGGTTTCTTATGAAGGGACCATTCCACTTACTGAAGCAACCCTGGTCGACGGTTCGGTGCTCGACGACCAGTTCGGCGCTATCGGTGGGTGGGTTGCTGCAACGTTGGTGCGACTTGGCGATCTGGAATTCAAATTCCTTCCACCCGACACTGACGACGATTCTTAGTAAGTGGATGCTCTGCACCTCCCAAAAGAACTACGTGGTAGAGACGGGCCCGTTCTGCAACACGTTCTGCAACGGTTGCTGGCCCAAAGCCGCTACAACCCCAAAGGGGAGCTCGACAGCTAGGGACCCAGCCCCAACCCATGGCTCCACATATCACGCCTGACAACAGTGCCATCGGAGCCTGTGGAGCGAGACCATCCATATTCCGAGCAACTTTTGCTAGAAGTCTATCATGGCCATATCCAGCCCCCGCTCGGGCCGCGTTGACTCATCTAAAACCTCCGCGTAGGGGGGCGGGCTCAAGGGATCCACGCAACAACCCGGCGGGTCGACAACCTTTGAGCTGACCTGACCGGGAGGATTCCATGGAGCGACCACGGCTGACACTGCAACAGCGACGAGAAGTGCGAAGGCTCCGCGGTAAGGGGCTGAAGTTGTGGGAGGTCGCTGCAGCGATCGGCTGCTCGCGACAAACTGTTACTCGTGTGCTGTTCGGTCCTGGCAAACTCGAGTCGCGGCAGTTCGAGTGGACGCCTGGTCCCTCGCACCTATCCCTTGCCGAGCGGGAGGAGATCAGTCTCGGACTGCGAAGCGGTGAGACGATACGCACGATCGCGGGACGGCTCGGACGCGCCGCCTCGACGATCTCGCGCGAAGTCACCGGCAACGGCGACCTTGAGTTGTCCGGGGAAGACGCCAGCCTCTTGGCAGGGATGAGCGCTGCAACGATTGATCGTGCGCTCAAACCCGCACGAGAGGCCACGGGGTTGCGGGGCCGATCGCACACCAAGCCCGTCACCTTGTTGAAGTCCCAGATATCGATCCGCACGTGGGCCGATTGGGACGAGAACCGCCCTGGATGCATCGAGATCGATCTCGTAGGCCACGAAGGCGGTAATAGCTCGGGCGAGTTCTGCTTCACACTCACCGCCACCGACATCGCCACCGGCTGGACGGTCAACCGGTCCGTCAAGAACAAGGCCGCAGTGTGGGGTATTCGAAGCGCTCGAACATGTCCTTACGAGGTTCCCGTTTCCCATCTTGGGCATTGATTCGGATAACGGCTCAGAGTTCATCAACCACCACCTGTTCGACTACTGCACCACGCACAAGATCACGTTCACCCGGTCACGATCGGGCAACAGCAACGACGGAGCCCATGTCGAGCAAAAGAACTGGACCCACGTTCGTTCCGTGGTTGGATACCTGCGCTACGACACCGCCGAAGAGCTTGAGCTTCTAAACGAGATATGGCAACTCGACGCCGGGTTCACGAACTACCTGCTCGCACAGCAGAAATTGGTGTCGAAGCATCGGGATGGGCCGAAAGTGCTCAAACGCTACGACCGTGCCCAGACACCACACCGACGGACTGAGGCATTCCCGACCATCACCGAGGCGACACGGCAACATCTCGACTCGACCCTCGCAGGCATCCATCCGGGCCATCTCTCACGACACATCGACACACTCGTCGCAAAGCTTCAAACCGTCGCTCTGACCAAGGCCCCAGCACCCGTCAAAGCGCCCGTCAACCGGTCGTTCGTCAACCCCCCAAAGCGGAGGTTTTGACATGAGGCAACGAAGGGTGGGAATGGCACTCTGATTTGGCCCCACTTGTGACGGTTTTGGCACGGTGGGTTCCAGCGATCGTGGCTACACCCAAGCCAAAGCGGGTGTGCCGATGTCGAAGCCGAATTGGAAGCCGGGGTCGAAGCCGTTGACGACGAAGCGTGACCTGTACGTTCAGTTGATGAGCCAAGGTCTGAACAACAGCGAAGCGTCTCGACAGGCCGGTGTGAACCGCAAGACCGGGCAACGTTGGCGGCTCGGCCGGGTCGTCAAAGACACCAAGCGCGGCGAGTACCGCTATGACCCGATCGTCCCGCCAGCGCCTTTAGGACCCGGCTCCGGACGATACCTGTCCGGCGACGAGCGCCTCGTGATTGCCGACGGCATACGTGCTGGCCGTTCCCGGCGTGCCATCGCGGGTGAGTTGAACCGCAGCGTTTCCACGGTCTGCCGAGAGGTGCTACGCAACGCTGAACCGTCGGGTGACTACCGGCCGCATGGAGCGCATCAGCGGATGCTCACCCGTCGGTCGCGTCCCAAGCATCGTCGAGTTGTGATCAACCGTGAGCTTCGGGGCCTCGTCCAGGAAGGTCTCGACAAGCGGTGGAGTCCGGAACAGATCTCCAATACCCTGCGCATCGAACACGCTGGCCGACCAGAGCTTCAACTGGCCCCAGAGTCGATCTACCAGGCCATCTACGCGCCATCGAGCGTGCTCACGACAGGTCCGCGGCTGCCACTGCGAACAGGCCGGCTGCATCGTCAACACCGAAACAACGGCAAGCGCCACTCGCGGTTCATCGTTCCTATGACCCTGATCAAGGATCGGCCAGCTGCCGTGGAAGCCAGGAAAGCGGGGGGCGATTGGGAAGGAGACTTGATCACCGGAACCATGAATCAGTCGGCCATCGCCACGCTCGTCGAGCGGGTCAGCAGGTTCACGATCTTGGTGCACTTTGTCGGGACCCACGACGCCGAACAGTTACGCGATTCGATGACGAAGATCTTCAACGGGTTGCCGCTGGGAGCCCGCAAGTCGTTGACGTGGGATCAGGGCATTGAGATGGCGCGTCATCACGAGTTCACCGCCGCTACAGGGATGCCCGTGTACTTCTGCGAGCCACGGTCGCCGTGGCAGCGAGGCACGAACGAGAACACCAACGGGTTGCTCCGCCAATACTTCCCGAAGAGCACCGACCTCTCCATCTACACACCCAAAGACCTCCAGAATGCTGCCGACGAACTCAACGCCCGGCCCCGCAAAACGCTCGGTTGGAGCACCCCTTTGGCGGTCTTCGCTAAACTCCAAACCTACGCCGTGTAGCCACGATCGCTGGAACCCACCGTGCCATTCCCAAGCGACCGTGCACCACGGCCGTGTGAGAGAAGTCCAGTGCGCCCGCGCTGCGAGCCTCGAGATGGCCTGGCGCTCCCACCCTGAACGCTTCAGCCACAAGCCGCTACCGCTGAAGATGCCCACCAAGGCATGGATCAACGACCCTAGTCGGGAGGCCACCATCAAGAGCACGTAATTCAACCGGTGGTCTCAAAACCCTTGACACGTACCGCCACGCTCAAGGCGGTGGTCAGGCTGGCCCGGTCGGCGAGGAACAGCTCGTCCAGGGCCCGCCCGACACGGTCGTCGTTGAGCAGGCCCGCCTCCCCGGCGAACAGGCCCAACAGCTCAGGGTCGAAGCCCGACGCCCACGCCCCGAGGCCGTAGAGCGGAGCCCGCCCCAGCACCAGGTTGCGCACCACCACGCCGATGGTCCGGACCGGCTCCAGGCCGCAGCGGGGATCGGGATCGGGCATGTAGCTCTCGACAAGTGCCTCCAACCCGAGGCGGGCCATCACGGCGTTGACCACCGTCAGTCCCGACACCGCCTCGTGACTGACCTCGACATCGGCCGGGTCCACCAGGATCTGTCGCAGTGCCATGACCCTCCCTCGTGCCACTCTCTGCTAGTGTCCTTCACTGTAACCAGTGCAAGATAAGGAGACGCGGATGGCGACGACCGGACCCACTGCCGCCGAGCGGCGGCGCCAGGCAGCTTTGGCCCGGCGCCTGGCCGAGGCGGGCTTCCTGCTACCAGGCAGCTTGATCAGCCGCCAGATGCACTGCGGCAAGACGAACTGTCGATGCCACGGCGAGACCCCCGAACTACACGGGCCCTACCTGCAGTGGACCCGCACTACCGAAGGCAAGACCCTGACCCGGCTGCTGCCCGAGGAGGTCGCCGACCGCTACCGGGGATGGTTCGACAACGCCCGACGACTACGCGACACCGTCAACGAGCTCGAGGCCCTCTCCGTCGTCATCGCCGAACGCGATCGACAGGCACATCGCCGCTGATCGAGGCTCCCTCCCCGGAGGCAATCCCGGCGCCCGACACGACTCAATGCAATTCGAGCTGAAGCCTCCGCCGATGTGCGGAACGTGAGTATAAACAGTGGCAGATCTGGACGTAGGAAATTCAGCTATCGAGTTCAGGGGATTTCCGGTTATCGTCGGCATCGCCTTCGATACGAATCCTGATCCCATAATAGATATGCCATAGAACAAAAACCGCCGTAGGCCATTCAAATAAGATCGTCAGCAACCATGGGAGTGGTGAAGTGCCTTCGAGGAGATAGTTTACTGTCCCTACCGTTGGAAGCATATAAATAAATATGATTCTAAACTGTTCCGAAGCAAAAACTGATCCTATTGATTTCTTCATGGCCATTATGCAAGCCATTTATGGTTCGATCAAAATATATTCCAAAAATTTCCCCACTGTTAGAGACATCCAGGAGCTAAACCATTGTTTCCGTGTAGGCCGTACTACGAGGCGAGCAATCCCCGCACAAATACCTCAATCTCAGCGACTGGTGGCGGAGAGCCCTTCCATAGGAAAGCCCCAAACAGGTCTTCTGAACGAAAAGCGATGCTGAGTTTGGACTCGGTCTCCTCTAGTCCGACCGCACTTACTCCGCTCCAATTCATGTCTCTTCCTCTAGCGGATTTCTCAGTGAAACCCTGTTCTGCCAGACGCAAATGATCACCACCCAGCCGACCAAGACTGATCAGTACGACTACGTTACCTACGGTTCCGGAACAGAATGTGAAGCCAGCTGGGCCGTTTGTTTGATGTATTTGAGCTGTCGAAGGCTCATCCCATGGAACAGTGATACCAGCCAATAGCGGGCAAGAATCGGAAAGAATGCTGGAAGAAGGAACGCTGGCAATTGCGTTGTCGGTGACTCGTGTACCGGAATCGGTACAGCTCGCCAGCAGGATGGAACTGATCGATATGAACAGAATAGTTAGTACTCGCATGTTACTGAAAACGAGACTACAGGAAAGGTTGCATTCGTGGCTTCAGCATAAGTTACGGCGAACAATAGCCCAATAGATTTCCAGGGTCCGGTATTACCGCCTCGTGCCCCGACAACTGAGCCGCCTATTTGTCTCTTATCCGGGGGAACAAATCTTCCCTCAGAGAGACCGTGAGAGCCTGGAATGTCCTTACCATTAACAGCAACATCCCACTCGAAGAACATCGCACTCCCCCACAACTCAGTAACTGGGTTATAACCCCCAAATCCTCGCTCATACCCTGCCGTATATCTCCAATGGAACCCAGCACCATCCGTCCATCCATGGACCACTCCATAAGGCGTGGTTTCTGTGAAGTCCTGGCACGCGTTTCTACCGCTCAGATCGCTCTGATTCACTGGGTCGCCATAAACGTAGACGTAATCGTTCGCGCATCCGCCCTTTACGGGGTCAACGCTTAGGAAGCGGCCGTGGGTTGGTGAGAACGGTCGGGCCCCCATGAGGATGAGGGGTTTGGTGGTGGCGTGTTCTTGGAGCTTGCCGTTGTTTCCGTAGGCGGCGAGGTCGATGTTTCCCGTGATGTTGTTGGGTCCGGTGTTGAGTTGGTTGCCCCAAGGGTCGTACTGAGTGCGGTTGGTGAGGCTTCCGTTGTTGTCGGCTGTCGCAGTGATGTGGCCGTTGAGGTCTGGGTAGGACCAAATTTTCGTAAGTGTTGTTTGGTCAAGGGTGATCGCGACCCCGCCTGGGAGGTTGAACAGTTGTTGGGTGACAGTTCCGGCGTTGTTGAGGATGACCGCTGCGGTGTCACCGAAGCCGTTGTAACCGAAACGGGTGACGGTGCCGTTCTCGGTTCGCGAGATGGGCCGGTCGAGCGCGTCTCGGACGTAGGTGACCGTGGTGGTCGCGTTGGCGAGGCCGATTGCACCAGTGTTCGATCTTTCAAGATCAGATGATCTAAATAAATTAAAGAACGCTCCTTCAGTATTCAATAGCGAGCACCTACATAATTTAACCAAGCCCTTGAAATCATGAACTACAAAAGACAAACAAATATGACGGCATGAACAAAATGACCAGGACAGATCCAACGCTGATTGCCAAGATGCCTCGGACTTTGAGCTGCGACGGATCTTCCTCATCTGCTGCAGCCCTGCCACCCTGATAACCATGAATAATCAGGTTTAATGCCTGATACTTTGACATATAGCGGGAGCCGATAAAGACCAGAAATACGCCTATTGCCAACAAGGCCACTACGAAGATCTTCACGCTAGTTCCTCCTAAATAGTCGCAATATCACTTGGGTCGTCGATTTACTGCACATTTGTCTTGTCCTGAGCAGATCCGTATAGACCACATCCTTGATGCCGCTATTGCCAACAATAGATAGAGGGACAAATGACGATTGAAGAGCAGACGAAGCATGGTCAGGCATCAGAGGTTCCCTGGATGCGGTCGCGGATAACCGAGAGGAAAGCCTCAAGAGGGGTCCCAGCGATCTTCCCCAGCACCCGGAGGTACTCCACTCGTACTACCGTTCCATCCCGAAGACGCAATGCTGGTACCTTCCACGGCATATACAGTGACGAACCAGGGACTACCTCCACATCGAGGATCTCAGCCAGCGGGATATGTTTTGTTCGGAAGTCCGTTCGAACAGTAACCTCCGTATCCCACACCTCAACCGGGGATCGTAAACCAACCCTCAGCATTAGAACGACCAAGGGTGTCGTTACGAACCAGCCCACAAAGAGCGGCCCCCAGATGCCTGCGCTCTCTCCCGTCAGCACAGTATATATTCCACCCCCGATACACACCGTGCTCATGCCAGCCATCGATGCCCCAATAAGAATAAACGCCCCACGAATGATCCAAGCGGAGAATCGCAGCGGTACAGCCGAGTTCTCAGTCAATGTTGCACCTCAGCAGACCTTCTTTTTTCGCTCGAACTTGCTCTTTCATGATAGGCGACCTGGTCTGTGTAATAATTTCCAGCCAACAAATACTGAAAATAGATACGTTACAAAGTAAAGTAGAGTTTCCAATAGGGATTTATAGTGAAACAGACGCCATATAAGTTCTATGGAAGGTACGATTATGAAGAACATTGCAAGTATGCTCTGGAGAAAATAACAACATACAGTCCTTAAAAAAGGCACCATGTTATGTCTCCAGAAGAGTTTGAGTTCCCAGATGGCTGAATAACTCTTCGGTCTGCTATATACTCGACAGAGCTAACTACGAAAGTCTTACTTATGGATATCGGACCTGCCTCATACTTGAACCGAATCTGAGTCAATTCGCTATACCCCCTTTCGATAACCGTTGCAGCTCTACCACCGACTAATTCAGTCCGAGTCCTTACCCAACTCTGAGTTCCATACCTGGTCTGCGCTTTCACTGTGGTTCCTTTGAACCAGAACCCAAGGAAGGTAGAGCCACCCCACTCCCCCCAGTCGGCATCACTCGTCATCAAATATTGCCAGGCACACATCTTCCCGCTCAAATCACTTTGGTTGATCGGGTCGCCATAAACGTAGACATAATCGTTGGCACAGCCGCCCTTAACAGGGTCAACGGTGAGGAATCGGCCTGTTGCAGGGTTGAGCGGTCGGGCCCCCATGAGGATGAGGGGTTTGGTGGTGGCGTGTTCTTGGAGCTTGCCGTTGTTTCCGTAGGCGGCGAGGTCGATGTTTCCCGTGATGTTGTTGGGTCCGGTGTTGAGTTGGTTACCCCAGGGGTCGTACTGAGTGCGGTTGGTGAGGCTTCCGTTGTTGTCGGCTGTCGCAGTGATGTGGCCGTTGAGGTCTGGGTAGGACCAGATTTTCGTAAGTGTTGTTTGGTCAAGGGTGATCGCGACCCCGCCTGGGAGATTGAACAGTTGTTGGGTGACAGTTCCGGCGTTGTTGAGGATGACCGCTGCGGTGTCACTAAAGCCGTTGTAACCGAAACGGGTGACGGTGCCGTTCTCGGTTCGCGAGATGGGCCGGTCGAGCGCGTCTCGGACGTAGGTGACCGTGGTGGTCGCGTTGGCGAGGCCGACGAGGCGGTTGGATGCGTCCCAGGTGTAGGTGTCGGGTCCGTCGGTTGTCTGGTTGCCGCTGGTGTCGTATTGGTAGCCGGTGGAGGCGGTGCCGTTGGTGATCGTGGCTTTGAGTTGGTCGGCGGTGTTGAAACATGATCGGGTGGTGACAACTGAGCCTGTGGTGGGGGTCCAGGTGACGCCGGTTCGATTGGTGTTGCGTCCGGGTTGCGAGTTGATGCCAGCGGCATAGGAGGTGCAGTTGTCTGCTGTGGTGTTGGCCCCGTAGTCGTAGTCGGCTCGTCCGCCGATCATGTGGGTGGTGGTCAGTCTTCCGGCGGCGTCGTAGGTGTAGTTGTCACCCGAAGGGTTCGGATCGATCAGATCAGGGCCGCCGGCATCGATGAAGCTATTGCGTTGGCGACCCGCTGGCGATCGAACGATTGCATGGCCGGTGATCCGGATTGGATCGGGGGAGGCGTTCTTCTCAAAAGTGAGGTAGTTCTGTCGGCCCGAGGCGTCATAAGCGAGGTAGCCCGCCGTCTGACCGTCGTTGTAGGTGATCCAGTTCGCACGACCGTAGGTGTCATAGTTGAGGGCGGCTGATGCCTGGACTTGGCCGCCGACACTGACCTGCACCGTCTCGGGCTTGCCGCTGTTCGGATCGAACGTGTGGCTGGTGACATTGTTGGGACTGGTGATCGTTGTCAGCCGACCGGCCTGATCATAGGCATGGGTGGTAGAGCGGTTGTTGGTATCGGTGTATGACACGATCCGGCCAAGTAGATCGACGATCGAGGTGATCGTGCCGTTCGAATCACTGACAGAGCTTCGCAGCGGGTTCCCGCCGACCGTGTAGGTGTAGGTAACTGTTCTGGCCGCCGCCCCGCCGATCGCCGGCCAGGTCTGGGAGGTGACCCGACCACGGCTGTCATGGGTAGTGCATTCCCATGGTGCAGTACCGATTGTGTTGGCCGGTCCAACTCGCCGCCCGACCATACGGCCGACTCGGTCATAGACGAATTGTTGGGCTCTTCCGGCCGTTGAGGGATTGGGCGCAGGGTCGGTCTGTTGGGCGACCAGTCCCCACTGAGAGTCGGTGGTGAGGACTCCACACACGCCAGCAAGCGCGTCGGCCTCCTGGTCGGTTCCGCAGTCGGATGATGATGACGTCGCACAGTAATGCTTGTATGTCGTGGCAGTGCCAGATGGAAGTGCTGATGCCGTCTTTCGCAACCAGCGGCCCGACGCAGGTGACTCGTAGGTCGAGGTGGTCGCTAACGCGAGCCCGCCGGGGTCTTGGGTGACAGCGGTGACGAGGCCCAACTCTGGGCCGATCCCGCCCGCGCCGTTGTAACTGGTGACTGCCACTTTACCGTCGGGGTCAATTGTGGTGGTTTCGAGGCCGTAGTCGGGGTGCAGGGCAGAGTTCGGAATGGATCTGCTACCTGACCAGCCGTAGAAATTCAGCCCGTTAAGAGTAGTGGACGAACCGAGGAAGTCGATCTGTATGTGATGTTGCCCAGCTGGAACAATCGGTGGATAAGGCCATGGTCCCTCCCACCATTCGCCATAGTTACCCAAGTAGTCCTCGTTAGCCACGGGAGCGTCGACGTCACTGTTGAGGACCCCGTCGATGTAGACCATAACGTGTTGGGTTGTGTCGAGGCTGAACCTCGTTGCGACCGGTAAGGTGATCGTGCCGGACAGGCGCATGCTCCAGGTGAATGGGCTGTTGGTGGTCCACGCACAACACGAGGGCCGGGTCACACCAGATGGAGTCACCGGAAGGGTGTTCCATTGCGTGCACAACGTGTTTGGCGCACAACCGGGTCCGCTGGGTCCGGTCCCACCCGGACCGGTCGAGTGTTTCTTGGGTGCCCCGGCGAAGTAGGGGTTGTCCCAAAACGTGGCGGCCAGGGCATTGATCCCTTCGTCGTAACGATGTTGAGTGCGAGGAACGGTGATGGGGCAGGCACCAGCCGGTGCATATGGCGGGGACGTCGAAAAGCAAGTGCTTGGCGCAGGGCCATATTTGTCAGTTAGAAGGTTCGTGAAAGCATCATAAACGTCGGTCGTCTGTAGACCAGCCGGGTCAATGGTGACTAACGGTCGATCGATATTGGCGTCCCAGATCGTGCGGGTGAGTCGGCCCACGGAGTCTTTTTGCTCTATGACCCGACCCTGGGCATCCCATTTGACCCAGGACGTGTAGCCAGAAGCCGGGCTGAAACCGCTGACACTGACCGTTGCCGTATCAGACGTTGGGTATGAGTACGTTCTTCTGGGCCGAGACTCGGTCGGGTTCGGTGCCGGTTGGGTCACCATCGCCACCCTGGCCGACGAGACGTCATATGTGATCTGGGTGACGCACGTCGGCGTAAAAGAAGACCCGCTGGGGCAATCCGAGCGTTGCCCCGCCGCGATCGCGTCATACGCGAGCGGGTCACGGATCGTGGTAAGCCTCCCCTGGGCGTTGTAGGCGAAATCTGCGGTCACCCCACCGGGATTGACAAGTCGCGCCAATTGTCCACCGGCGTAGACCAAGGTCGAGTAGGTACCGTCCCAGTAACTAATGCGGGCCAGCATCGCCTCGGGAGCGTTCGATGCGATCGGGTAGCCGGAGTCGCACGCTGCGGCACCGTAACAGAGGCTTATTGAACGGTTGCCGACCGGATCAGTTATCCCAGTCAATACCGGGGCGCCGACCACTCCAGAGGGGGTCGCGTACGCATACTGCAGTGCTGTTGGACGACGGTCATCGGCCAACGAGCGCACCGAACGAACCCAGCCGTCCTGGCCGAACACGAACGCGACAGCATCACTGGTTGACAAGGTGAACTCCCCTGCTGTCATCAGACCAGGAACGGTCGTGGTGGCTACCGTCAACAAATCACTGCCAGCGATAGGAGGCTCGTAGGTTCCGTCGTTGCGCCGGGTGAACGTCGCCGTCTCGCCGTCGGCACTACGGAGCACCACTTGGCTGCCCAGATCGTCGAGACGGGTCCACGAGCCGGAATACGGGTTGGCCGACAGGTGCCACCCCGTGGGCAACCCGGTCGCCCGAGGGGTCAACCATCCCGTCGGGACCACGAACTTCGACGCCGCCGAACCCGCCGCAGCACCGTCATCCCATGCCCATAACTGTCCGGCCCTCACGTCCGTGCTGGTGTACTCGACTCTGATCTGGTGCACGGAACCAGCCGCCCACGCCCACGCTGCTCCAAACGTTGGTGCGCTCCCTGGCGTGATCGTCGTATCGAGCGCTCCGTCGAGGTAGACCGCCAACGTGCCGCTCGCGATTGTGCCACCGAAATGCCAATTCCCCGCCGCAGCGGGCACGGTGACTGTTCCGGTCCACTTCGCCGTCACCGAACCAAAGGTCGAGTAGCCTCCCATGGGTGAACCTGGCCACGAGAAGTTAATGGAAGGATCGACCCGTTGTCCGATCAAGGTTCCACCACTCTCGTAGCGCCCGTACAGGCCACCGCCACCGCCATCGAGGCCGCTGGAACCCAATGAATTGTAATTGAGTGTCACCCCGGCAGCACCCGAGACGGTCGACAGCGCACGCGTGTTGATCTTCATCGCCAGATTGCCTGTCATCTCGTTCACCGTCACGCTCGCAGACCCAACCCCAGGCGACGGTGCTCCCTCGCTCGGGGTTTGAGTCGACCCGGGAACCGATCCAACCGTGTCGGTCGGCGACGGCCCCCCGGCCCCCAGGCGCTTCTTGATCGTGAACGATCGAACCTGATTCGGAGCCGCCGGTGGCACATAATCGGAACCTGTCGGAAACCACGGCGTACCAATACCGCTCCACACTCGGACGTGATACGTCATCCCATCACCCAGCGCACCTGCAGGAACCTGCCACGTCTTTTGCGAAATCCATCCCGACTCAAGTAGCGCCCCGCCACCGCCCGATTCGGTAGACACCTTGAAGTTATAGAGAGTGTCTGAGTCATTCGTCGGTGCCGCCTCCAACACTGGGGTCGTCGACGAGATCGTTCCCAATGGCGACACCAGATACGTCGGGTCGGGTGATTGATAATACCGATACCGAACCTCGAGATTCTGGAGATACTCAAGGGTCTGCCAGCCCTCCCGCTCGTCGCCCTGTAGCCCGTACCACGTCCCGGACGCAGCACCTTGACCCGCTACCAAGGTCGTCACGTCCGCTTGATGACTAGAGGCGGTGGCATGGGTGGTCAGCCACGTCCCGTTGTCGACAATGCTGTTGAAATACAAAGGCTCCAATCCCCCGTGAAACACAAACCTGAATCCCGAGTACCCAGACGAGCCAGACACGTCATAGACATTTAACGACGCGGCCACAAGATTCCAGGGCTGCGAACCGCCCGTCGGCGGGGTGGGGATCGGGACAAACGCCTTGGCTCGCCACTTCGTCCCGGTCGCCTGGTCCTGTCCCGCCCTCAAACCACTGACCCACGAACCATTCACAGGAATACTCGCCGTCTGTGTAGCTCCTATATCAGGAAAGAACGTCGGGTCAATCACCACAGGAAAGGCCTCCGGTTTCAAGCCGGCCAGCCAGTCGGGGCTGATCGAGATTACAACACGACCACCGGGGCGACCATGTCCACCATCAGTGGCAGTGAACTTCGCTCCTGTTGTTTCCGGTCGAAGCCAACGTTGCGCTGTCTCCACCGTCAACGGCGGGATCGACGCCAGTATCGCCTTGCCCACAACAAGATCTACGCCGCCACCGTCGTTGGTACGAGGCGTCGCTCCGGACACGTCGAAAGCAAAGGACGTCGGTGCATCAGAAGACTTCAGCACCAGCCGCTCATCGGTTCCGACCGCCGACACGGCATAGACGGCGTCGGTCGCCGGCCACAGGTCGGTGTAAGTCGCCGTCGAATGCTTTGCCAGCGGCTTCACCCCGGTCAGCGCATCAACCGGACTGAACACGACTTGACCGCCGTCCAACTGAAACTGTTGCATACCCTCAGGCGCATCCGAAGTGCCGAAGGACACCGACCAGCGGTTCGCTTTCGACCTTAGACGACCAGGCGCTGCCTCGTCCGGAACCACCTCAGTCTCGATCGGCATCCATTCAGAAGATTTAGAAGACCCCTTGGCCTGGAAATAGTGCGGCAAGGCATACGAGGTAATCGAACGCGTCCCATCACTGTTAACCCAGGTCTCACTCGTCGCAGTGCGCTCTTCCTTCATCTCATTCAGCCGTGTCGGTTCTGCCATTGGACCCTTGGAGTCGAACCGTCCCTCCGGTGCCACCGGTGCTTCCCCAGCATGCGCCGGTGAGTCGATCAGCCTCACCTCACCGGACGCCCCAGCTGAACCACCCTCCATCGCTGCGACCGGCGGAACCACGGGAACCAGACCGAACACCAGTAACGACCCCATGAACAGCGGCAGGTGATTCCTCCGTCGCCGACCCCAACCAGAACCCTTCACTGGAATCCCCATCCGTCGTCATGAAACCTTGGTCGCAGTATCACAAAGACAAAACGTCTGCCGCAATGCCTGCGGTGAGAGTTCGTGTCCCGTTCAACGAAAGTTCATCCTTACTGGAAGATCAGTTCGGCACCATCGCTGGATGGGTTGCTGCAACCTTGGTGCGCCTTGGTGATCTGGAATTCAAATTCCTTCCGCCAGATGCCGAGAACGATTCCTAGTGAGTGGATGCTCTAAATCAATTTGGCACTCATCGCAAGGCTCACCTCGGGGCGAGCACCAAAATGTGAGATGACCTCGGCGGCTGCCATCGAACCAAGGCGCGCACAAGTCGATAGATCACGACCAGAAGTCAGGCCGTACAGAAACCCCGCAGCGAATAAATCGCCAGCACCTGTTGTATCAACTACATGAGCAACTGGAGCAGCGGCGACATCATGACGATCTTTGCCCGCTACAACAGTCGAACCATTTGCACCTCGGGTGACCACAATGAGATCACACCAGCGCTGCGCGTGTTGCAATGCATCATCGGTACTCGTGGTCTCATACAACGCACGCAGTTCGTCTTCGTTGCCAAAAAGTACGTCAACCGTGCGCTCAACTAGATCACGGAAACCATCAGGAGAGCGCTCCACGCAAAACGAATCTGAAAGCGTCAACGCCACCTTACGCCCAGCATCGTGGGCCACAGTGGCTGCTTTGTCGAACGCCGCACGAGCAGCAGGTTGTTCAAATAGATACCCCTCCAAATAACAGATCGCAGCACTGCCAACCATTGACTCATCGACATCTTCAGGGCCGAGCTCCGCTGCAGCACCAAGCAGGGTACTCATCGTTCGCTGAGCATCTGGGGTTACCGCAATCAAACAACGACCAGTAGGAAGACCATCAGATGCGGGAGAAATAGGAAAGGTAACGCCAGCAGCTCGAATGTCATGCGCAAAGACGGTTCCAAGTTGGTCATCACAAACCCGCCCTATGAAACCCGATCGTCCTCCAAAAGAGGCAAGCCCAGCCAAGGTATTGGCTGCCGACCCACCTGAAACTTCAACGCCTTGGCCCATTGCGTCATAAAGCCTGTGCGCTTGATCTGCGTTGATGAGGCTCATCGAACCCTTATGCAGTCCGTGTTCTTCTAAGAACGCATCAGTTGCAGGGGCAATAACGTCGACAAGGGCATTGCCCAACCCGACCACATCAAACTTAGTTTCAAGGGGAGAAGCAGAAGTCATCGACGCAATCTAGTGCCGTCACCCAAACCTCCCGGTGAATTCACGCATGGCTCATGTGAGCCATGCGTTTTTCTATTGCGACGCGTTCGTCCCACCAGGCCAACTCTTCTGCGTCTCCGACAGCCTTCTCCCATCCCAAGGTTGCCATGACGCCAATGAGGCTTAGCCCCAGCTGGCGCTCCCACCACTCACCTGTTGCCACTCCGTGGTACTCGAGCCCTTCTCTGTAACGCTCGATCGTGGATTCCTTCGACTCGGGGAGCCGAACACGATTGAGCGCGAGATACCAGACCAACTCCCAACACAGCGGGGCCTGGCCCGGGTAGGCCCAGTCGAGAACGACGCTTCTTCCGTCCGCATGGCTCCCGAGGTTGCCAGCCTTCCAGCCTTCCAGCCGCCCGGCACGAACGTCGAGGGCGTTACCGCCAACGCGTCTATTAACGGTCCTGGTTCTGTATGCAGCGTGGCAGCGAGACTGGCGAGTCTCGGCTTGGTAGAGACCTGCGCGCCAAACTCTGTGCTCCCAATGATCGACATTGCCAGTAACGCGCATGATCCAGTCGCCACTGTAGGAGAGCACCTTGAGGAAGTAGGGCTTACCATCAATATCAAGCCGCTCGAAGGAGGCACCCGAGCGCGCATCTTCCGCTTCTACCTGCCTCCGGTTGACCGCTCCTGTTAGCAGCTCACCGATCGAATCGGCTACCCGCGGTTGCGTCCTTATGTTTTACGTTTCCCACGGAAACCTCCTCTTCGCGGAATGGTCGGTGATGAGAATCTAACCATCCCGACAGTTTTATCGCAGGAGAAGCCGGGCGTTGCGTGCGTGATTTAAACCGATCGCCCGGTGAAAGCGACTAGGCGGCCCAGGGGGTCGGCGTTGCCGGGTGCGTGTTGCTCCGGTGCAAAGGCGTCGCCGCGCATGTCAGGAGTTAGTGCCTGACGAGCGAAAGCGTCTATGTCGATTACAAGATCATCGGATGGGAGCCAGGCTTGTTGGGTTGAAGTGGCGAGATCCCATCCGTGGATGAGTCCATCGAGTGCAACGAGTCGGGCCAAGGCCACACCGGGCATCTCCCCGACAGGTGTCTCGATGGTGCGATCCAATGCACCAGGACTTTGGACAGCTTTGAGCAGTTGATCCATTGCCCGTTGAAAGCGGTCCATCTGCTCACCCTCGTCGTGGGCCTGCGTCGATTCGCCGGTCTCCTCGGGAACCTTCCCTAGGAACCCCAAAGCGAAGGCCGTTCCCAAGACTGTCATGTGATTTAGTACGCCAGCGACATCGAACTCAGCACACGGTGTGTCCGCTCCGAGTTGTCCCTTTTCGATGTTGCCACCCACCTCTTTAAGCATTGGAATGATGATCGCTAATTGCTCGTTTCCTTCCATCACGTTCCTCCTTAGTTTGGTTGCTACACATTCTCGATGTTCGATCAGTTCGTGTTCAATCAGTTCGTGTTCGATCAACCAGGATCAACCAGCCATGCTGGCGATCATGTGGTCCATGACAGCACCATGTTCATGTTGGGGGCTGAACAGGATTACTTCGGTGTCTTTGACCGCACGAACGCTGTGTCCAGGTGGCCAGTAGAAGAGGTCGTCCCTAACGCATACCTCTTCAGTCTGGTTTGTGTAGCTGACGAGGATTTCACCTGAGATTATGAATCCCCAGTGGGGAGAGTGGCAGGTGTCGTCGTCCAGGCCTTCGAGAAGAGGCGCTATGTCGGTGCCTGCTCCAAGTGAGATGTATTCCGCCCCTAGGGTTGCGAAACCTGACGAATCGCCAAAGTCGGTTGCTTGTCGTACGCGAGCGCCAGGCACGTCAATTTTTGTGGGTATGTCATTCTTGGTGATTTGCATTTGTCCTCGTTTCGATTGCTAAGCGGAAGATTCCGCCGATCCAGCAATGTATTCATTGGTCTCATCCAACAGCTCTCTGGTTGTCTTGCCTAGTTCCAATACTGAACCGCGTGAGATAACCGTGTGAGACAACCGCGTGGCTTGGCAACTGTGGCTCTAATTGATGGGGCAGCGACGTTTGATACGTCCAGCCTTTCGCTGGGAGCGCACACGCTCAAAGCGGTTTAGGCGGTTCACCGAGATCGGACTGTGCGGAACCTGCATGGACTCCAGCGGCATCACCAACGATATGATCGTCGACGTCGCACGATGTTCCAGCCTCGACTAAGTCACCAATTGGGCTCTATGGGCCGACAAGACCATCACCTTCTAACGGGCCACTCGGCCAGATGCGGAGGCAAGAACCCAGTCGCTACGATGACCCCACCTATGAAGACTTGGGCAGACCTCTTAACCCGCTTTGATCGCTTCCAACAGCACAAACCTGTCTTGGCGTTTCCCATCGCCGTCGTGAAGAAGTTTGGGGATGATCGGGGCGGACAGCTCGCAGCGGTGATTTCGTACTACGCCTTCTTCTCGCTCTTTCCGCTCCTGGTTCTGTTGACAACGATCGCCGGATTTGTCTTGTCCAACAATGGGGAGCTACGGCGTGAGCTTCTTGACACGGTCCTCAGGCAGTTTCCAAGCATTGGCGAGGAACTCGCGCTCGAGATCAATCGGCTCGACGGCAGTGTACTGGTTCTTGTAATCGGCAGCCTTGGCCTGCTCTGGTCTGGGCTAGGTGCACTTCAAGCCACACAGCATGCGATGAACACGATCTGGAATATTCCGATCAAACTTCGGGCTTCATTTCTTGTTGTGCATCTTCGGGCAATAGGTGCCCTCGCCGTGCTTGGTCTCGGTTTCTTGACAACAACGGTCCTCGCGAATCTCAGACCAGAAGCGGCCGGGGTCACCGGGGCGTTGTTCACCGTGCTTGGTCTTTTCGGCTCCTTGGCTCTGTCATGTGCCATGTTCATTGGGATCTTTGTTGTCTTGACTGAACGTCAACTCAGCTGGCGAGATGTGATCCTCGGTGCGATTGTCGGGTCGCTGGGCTGGACGGCTATCCACATCCTCGGGGGGTGGTACGTGGATCGAGTCCTCTCCTCAGCCAGCGCCACCTACGGATCCTTCGCGATGGTGATCGGTTTGCTCTCCTGGCTCTACCTTCAAGCCCAAGTGCTTTTGCTTGCCGCAGAGATCAATGTAGTGAAAGTGGCGCATCTTTGGCCTCGTGGCCTGCGCTCCGAGGCGCTCACCGGTGCGGATCGTTCGTCACTCACCCGCACCGCCCAAGTAGAAGAACGTATTCCCGGCGAAACGGTCAACGTCGAACTACCGACTCAAGACAAACAAGCACGTGATACCGGCTGATGCATGAACCTCTGACCCCGGGTACTAAGCGTTCAGGACCCACAAGGGAGAATGCATATGGCCGAGAATGAAAAACCCGCCCGGCAGTGAGGCGGAGAGGGCGGAGGAGAAGGGCCAGGCGGCAAACCATGACGCTGGTCGAGCCCCCACCGTGGAAGAAGAGGCTGCTGCAGACCACAACCAACTCGATCCCGATGTAGTGGAGAACTATGAGGAGTATCTGGCTACCGCCAAAAAGGTCCGCTGCGAAGGTAAGATCTAGAATAGGCATCTGCTTCAGGAACAATGGCTCCTTTTCATAGAAAGAAGTGGTACGTCGTGTTGTTAATTCTTTGGATTCTTGCAGCAGTATTCGTGGTTGCGGGGATTTCATCACTCGTCAAAGGTCAGATGGTTTATGGTCTTCTTCTCATCGTCGTGGGCTTTCTCGTCGGCCCTGGCGGGGCCAGTCTTTTTACCTAGCGTGATCGTGCAGTAATCCCCCTTTTCATTTTTGGCGGGGTGGGTAGCCACGAGTGTGTCGAGGTGAGGTGGCTGATGAGCCTGAAGCGTTCTTTGCGGGCGACGCTGCGGTTTTTGTAGGTGAGTACCTGAGATTCTTGATGCCATCAAGGCCGAACTCATGTAAACCACCGGCCCGGGCGGTTTGTGCTCACCGGGTCCACTTGTTTCGACGCTCTGCCGAGAGCGGCTCGATCCCTTACCGGGCGCATCCATTTGTTCCCATCTTTTCGTTTTCCCAAGGTGAGTTGACCTACTATGCGCGAGAACTTTGACGACGTCTCCCGGCGCTCCCGACGATGAGCAATCAGCGGGCTGCGCACCCGGTGAGATTTCTTTTTTCACCAAGCGAAAATAAAATCTAAAAGCAGGCTTTGGAATGGCCTTACTATTTTTCCAAATAGGCCTGTCCAAAAGACAACTGCAAAAAGAATTATGAAACCATACGGGCGGATTGCATTCCAACGTGGCAGGGCGGAGTCTGGCAGTAGGCGTTCGATAAGTGACGAACCGTCTAGGGGCGGAATTGGAAGCAGGTTGAATACAGCAAGTAAGAGATTGATGAAGGCGAATGTGAGAGCGAAACGGGGAATGACTCCGACGCCCTCTTCACCAAAGAAGAGACGATTTTGAGAGAACAAGATTCGAGCTATCAGCGCTGCTACAAACATAAGCACCAAGTTTGTGGCTGGCCCCGCAAGTCCCACATAGAGCATATGTCGGCGGGGGCTATGTAGCTGTTCTGGGTTTACCGGTACGGGTTTGGCCCACCCAATGACCGGCGCTTGAGTAACGATGCCGATAACAGGCAGGATTATCGACCCGAGAAAATCGACGTGCGGAATTGGATTCAAAGTCAGACGCCCAGCGCGCTTTGCTGTGTCGTCACCAAACATGAGAGCGACAAGACCGTGACTCACCTCGTGCAAAATGACCGCAATGATCAAGCTGACATAAAGCAGGACATCGTCCATATATTCATTCCTGACTGTTAGAAAAGACCATCAGACGAGCTCGAAGGCGATGCCTAAAACGTAGTAAGTGGCGACTGCCCGCATATCTCGGGTCAAGAGGGTGATGTCTGTTCCTTTAACTGGAAGAGCCACGAGGGCGTCGTAAACCGCTCCGCCAGCGATAGCTTCTTCAGCCATGACGCGTGGAATACGAGTAACCATCTTTTGTGCGATGAGGACAGGCGGAGCAAAGTTCGTTTCTAGCAATTGAGCAGCGTCTTCGGGAGCTAGACGAGCGTCGCCAGGAAGTCGCGTGAGAACGGAATAGGTCTCAACTAAGGAATGGCCGGTAAGCGATACTTCATGCGAAGCGACTCGATTTAGCACTACGTCGTGGGCTTCATGGTTACGAAGTAGCAGGGAAATAGCAGCGCTTGTATCAAGGGCTAAGTGACTCATCTGATAGGTCCCCTTGTGTGTGCCAAAGATTCATTATTCCAGTTACAGACTGGAATAATGAGGGCCGCATTGAATTGAGCATCGCCTATCGGCGAACGCTCTATGTGACTCATTTCCTTGATGAATCGATGAGACCAAAAACCATTTCGTCGGTTACCGCTGTCACTGAGTCTGCAACGAGTCGACCTTGTTCTTTCACTAGTCGTGCAGTTCGACCAGATGGCACAACATGCAGGCCAGCACCGTAAAGGCTCACGTCGACTTTTGATCCAGCAGTAAGACCAAGCGCGTCGCGAAGTGCTTTAGGAACTACCAATCTCCCTACCGAATCAACGGTTGCATCCATGGGAATATATTACCAATCAATTCCCAAAATAACTCAGACGTCGACATGGCCAGCAGTGGTATCAACTAAGCGGTCGCGTGAGGCAAGTAGGACGATGGCGAGTATTGCGGTGATGGTTCCCGAAATGATGAACGGGGTGTGGCCGGTGCCATTCCAGGCGAGTCCGGCCCAGACTCCTGCTATGAGTAGCCCGACTCCAGACACAGCAGCTTGAATGCCAAGAGCGGTGCCGCGGCTGGCTGCGGGGACGATATCGGCGACCCATGCGCGGCTAACGCCGTCAGTTAGCGCTGTGTAAAAGCCATACAGCGGGAAGAGTATCCAGAGCCATCCTGGCGAATTGGTAAACCCGAAGCCGAGATAGGAAATAGAAAAGAGGCCAAGACCGGTGGCGTATACAACACGGCGGTTAAGTCGATCGGAGATGACTCCGGCAGGATAAGAAAGCGTAGCGTAGGAGAGGTTGTAGAGAACATAGAGGGCAACGACGCCAGAGAAGTCATAGCCGAGGTCTTTCGCCCGCAATAACAACAAGGTGTCGGGGAAGTTAACGAGGCCGAACAGGCCGATGATGGTGATGAGTCGCCAGTACCGGTTGGGAAGCCCGGCGAGAGACC
>JBBSKG010000022.1:0-27033 GCA_038256565.1 Acidimicrobiales bacterium
CGACCCATGGCCACTATTGAGAATGGAATTTTGGGCGCGGCTGCTTCGAGGGCTGCATGCAAAGTTGCTTCGGCTAGTCCCGTTAGGTTTGTTTCGGTGGTTTGAAGATCAACCAAGCCAAGAAGGTCACGTGTTGCTATACGCACAAGCTCACGCTCGTTGCTGCGCTTGAGGGCCGTGTTGCGCGTCCCAGGCTCACGCCACGCCAGCACCGAACGAGCCGTTTCGAGCAATTCCTCAGCCGGAAGCAGAACCATTGGATCGTTTTCAGCTAACTCAGCGATGAGATCGGGGTTATGTTCGAGCAACTGGCTTAAGAAACTGCTTGTTCCCAAGATCAAGCTGAGTCGCCGGGCGGCTTCAGGTGATTCGCGGAACGACCGAACCAGTTCGGTCGTGCGTTGTGTTCCCGTGGCAAGTTTTCGCAGTCCTAGTAGTCCTTGGTCAGGGTCTGGACTATCGGCCAACCAGCCAAACAACAGGGGTAAAAACTGATCCATTAGCCGCGATGATCGAGTTAGTCCTCGAGTGAGTTCTTTGACTGCCTGGCGGGTCCGGTCAGTTTCACGGAATCCAAACGCTGCGAGACGTTCTTCGGCGGCCTCGCTACTGAGTTGGCTAGATATCCCCGAGAAAGCTTCAAGGAGAGGTCGGAAGTAGAGGCGTTCGTAAACTGAGCGTACGGTTGCCTGGCGCGATACGAGTTCGGCATCAAAGGCTTTAAGAGCACTAACGCCAGCTTTGGGGCGATAACCCATTACTCGTGCAAGACGATCGCGTTCCGTGTCATCTTTTGGCACTGCATGAATTTGTTGTTCGTCTACGAGTTGTACTCGGTGTTCAACTGTACGTAAGAAGCGATAACACCCATCGAGTACGAAGGCATCTTGGTGGTCGATGTAAGCAGCCGATGCCATTTCTGACAACACATCAAGTGTGGTGGGTGAACGAAGTTCGTGATCGTGGCGACCATGAACGAGCTGAAGTATTTGCACCGAGAACTCAATGTCTCTAATGCCGCCGGCACCACGTTTTAGATCTCGACCAGCACTCTTTGACCGAGAAACCTCGGCTTCAGTGCGAGCCTTCATTGTCCGCAAAGAACGCAACTCATCTGCAGAGAAAGTTCGTTCCCACAAATGCACATTAAGTGAATCGAGAAAAGCCTGACTTAGCTCGTCAGACCCGGCCATTGGACGGGCTTTGAGTAGGGCCTGGAATTCCCAAGGCTCGGCCCATTGTCGCCAGTAGGCCTCATATGACGAAAGCGTTCTGGTGAGAGGCCCACTGCGTCCTTCGGGACGGAGGTTTGTATCTACTCGAAAACATCCTCCGGCGATTCGCATTACTTCACGGGCACTTGCTTCGTTTTGAACATGGTCACCGTCGTTGTTGCTGACGAAGATGATGTCTATGTCGCTTGCGTAGTTCAGCTCGTGGCCACCGAGTTTTCCCATGCCAACCACCAGTAGGTTTTTGGCCCCTGCTAGCTGCCGACTCGATATGAGCACGTCGCGCGCCAGGTCGGAAATTAGTCCAGCAACAGTAGGTAGATCATCAAGTCCGGTGAGGTCTCGCGCCGCTATACGTAAGTACTCGTGGGTTTTCCATTTTCGCAAAGAATCTTCATTTAGATCTGAATCCAGAGGCAGTGGTGGCCTCGTGTCAAGATTACGAAGGACTTCAATGGCAATGGGGTCAGATACCAACAAAGTCGTGAGTGAGCGGCTGGCTGCACAAACCGCGATGACCCTCTGACGCAGAAGGACATTTTCTTCAAGTTCCCCACACAAACCAGATTGGGTTTCGCTGAGACGTTCAAGCGCTCTAGCAACGCTAGGTGGGTCGGCCGATCGATCTATATCTTGGCCGAGCAACGGTTCGGAACTTCCGATGGTTCTCGACATGTCATCAGTCTGTCAGCCCCTCATCGTTTGCGGTGCCGTTGTGGCCTCTAGGCTCATTGGCATGAGTCGTCTAAAGGTCGCCTTATGTCAGATCAACACGGTGGTTGGTGACCTCGATGGCAATGTGGCCCGAATTCTTGCTGTCACCAAAGAGGTCGACGCTGATCATTGCGATCTAGCAGTTTTTCCCGAGCTGACTATCACGGGTTACCCCCCTGAAGATTTGTTGTTGAAGCCCGGCTTTGTTGTTGACAATCTTCGGGCACTTGAGGTGGTTGCAGAGGGAACAAGAGATTGTTCGGTCACGATTGTGGTGGGCTTCGTTGATGGTGATGAGAAACTCTTCAACGCTGCGGCGGTGTGCGCTGAGGGCGCGGTGATCGGCAGGTATTACAAGCGTTTGTTGCCTAACTATGCAGTCTTTGACGAGCAGCGTTACTTCACACCAGGGGAAGGCGACCCACCTCTGTTCGACATTTCGGGTATTTCGGTGGGGGTCTCCATATGTGAAGACGTCTGGAGTACTGAAGGTCCAGTACCTCAGATGTCATCAGCTGGAGCCCAACTCGTGGTCAATCTGAACGCCTCACCTTTTTATGCCGGGCGTTTAGCCGAGCGTGAAGAAATGCTCGCCCGTCGCTCGTCAGAAAACGCTTGTGCCCTGGTTTATGTCAACCAGGTTGGAGGACAAGACGAGTTGGTTTTCGATGGTGCTTCGATGGTGCTCGATGCGCATGGAACTCTCATTGCTCGTAGTCCTCAGTTCGTCGAACACATTCAGATGGTTGATGTTTCAGTAGAGGGTTCAGCGCCAGATTCTGGGGCTCTGGCATCAATATCGCCAATACTTGACCCGGTGCATGAGGTTTACGAAGCCCTTGTGCTCGGCACGCGTGATTATGTGATCAAGAATGGCTTCACCGATGTTGTGATTGGCATGTCAGGCGGTATCGACTCGTCACTAGTTGCCGTTGTTGCTGTCGATGCTCTTGGGCCCGAACGTGTTCATGGCATCTCTATGCCGTCACGGTTTTCAAGTGAAGGTTCTAAAGATGATGCAGTCGATCTGGCGAGACGCTTAGGTATGGAGTTGCGATTGATTCCAATCGAGCCTGCCCATTCGGCTTTCTTGACCATGCTCGGCCCAGCACTTGGTGATCGTCCCCCCAACCTCACTGAGGAAAATCTGCAAAGTCGTATTAGAGGCGTTTTGCTCATGGCTTTGTCGAATGAGCACGGTTGGATGGTCTTGACCACAGGTAATAAAAGCGAGATGGCGGTGGGCTACTCGACTCTCTATGGCGACACTGCAGGTGGGTTTGCGGTGATTAAAGATGTTCCAAAGACCCTGGTTTATGAGTTGTGTCGTTACCGAAACCGCCAAGCTACTCAGGCACTCATTAACGAAGACGTTTTGACCAAGCCCCCATCTGCCGAGCTTCGTCCTGACCAACGTGATGACCAAAGCCTTCCTGCCTACGAACTTCTAGACCCAATAATCGAGGCATATGTCGAGCGTGACCTCACACGAACTCAACTCGAACAAGCCGGTTTCGACCCAGCCCTAGTCGCTCGCATAACCCGCCTTATCGACCTCGCCGAATACAAGCGCCGCCAAACTCCACCAGGCGTGCGGGTAACGCATAAAGCCTTCGGCAAAGACCGCCGCCTACCCATAACCAACCGCTACAACGGCTGACCCAAACTCTGTAAAGAGCGGCTGAAATGACATCCGAAAGTGCGGGTCGAATTGTCATAGGGGTTTCACGGCACCAGCACCGCTCTCTACAAACTCCTGTGCTGATATCAACACATGAGTCCTAAAAACAAAGATGAGTGAATATCAACACAATTTAGATTTTTCCGATAGTGTGTTGATATGCACACACGCCGCTATGTGATCAGGACGGGGGAAGACGTTGGGCGAACGATCGCCGAAGCCCGTCTACAGCGGGGTCTCACGCAGGAACAACTTTCTACTAACTCTCGGGTTGATCGCAGTTACCTGGCTCGTCTCGAAGCTGGACATACAGTTCAACAGGTCGAACGGGTTCTCGATTTGCTTCGTGAGCTTGGTGTAGAGCTTCACGCAACTCAGGACGGGTAGCTGATGGCGAAATCTCCACTTCATTGCTGGTGGGGTGACGATCACGTCGCAGATTTCACGCCCAATAAGGGTCGTGGCTGGGACTTGCGTTGTAAGTACACCCCGGGGGCATTGGAGCGATGGGCGACGGGGATGCCAGCATTGTCTTGCTCGCTGCTTGTTCAAAGCAGAGCAATAGATGCATCCCAATTTCTAAAAGGTTTACTTCCTGAAGGTGCTCATCTACAGGCCCTTGCTTCACTAGCTGGGGTTCCAACTAACGACACTTACAGTCTCCTTGCTCGGTATGGGCGCGATGTCGCGGGTGCGCTCATAATTACAGCGGGTGATCAGTCCCCGTCTGACCGAAAGGGCAGCGTTGAGCCATACAGCGGCGATGCTCTAGATCAAGAAGTTGCTGGCCTGGGTGAGCATTCTCTCGGAGTTCGAAACGACAGTGAACTATCCATTGCCGGTTTACAGAACAAGCTCTTATTGGTCAAACTCAAGAATGGGAAATGGGGTCGTCCTGTTCATGGTTATCCCTCAACTCATATTTTGAAACTTGACGATGAACGTTACCCAGGTTTGGTTGATGCCGAAGCTGCTTGTTTGACGTTGGCTCATGCTTTGGGACTAGCCGAGACGAAACCGATTACGACAGTTATCGGTGACAAAAGATGCCTTATTACAGCTCGTTACGACCGAGGAATTGTCAAAGGCCATATTTTGCGCATCCATCAAGAGGATGCTTGTCAAGCTTTGGGGGTCAATTTGGATGAAGGTCGGGGGCGCGGGAAATACGAATCTCACGGTGGTCCGACCTTTGCCCAAATTGCGAAACTCTTGCGAGTGCATTCGAACAACGCGAACGCTGGACTAGAGAGGCTTGCTCAAATCGCGACCTTTACTGTTCTGATCGGCAATGCAGACGGACACGGAAAGAACGTGTCGTTTCTCCATGACACCGAAGGAAGCATCAGCCTTGCCCCGCTCTACGACACTGTTCCTACGATGCTGTGGCCCAAACTGCGCGCTACATCAGCTATGTCAGTGAGTGGAAAAGTAGATTTCAATAAGTTGCACGCACTGGACGTCATCAAGGAAACCTCTCGATGGGGGCTTGACCCCGGACGATCTGCGCAAGTCGTTCAAGAATTCACCGAAACGCTCGTCGCTACGGCCCCAAGTGTCATGAGCGATGAGCGACTTGTCACAAAAATCACACGACGTGCTGAACAACTCATTCGAGGATAGGACTGGTAGCTGATGACTCAGACGCAGATGCACACCTTTGATGACGATGATCTGGCCACTTTTGAGGCGGTGGTGCATCGGGTTCGGTGGTATCACCAAGTTGAACTTGAGTTTTTCCGCACCCTGGGTGATTGGGCTAGCAGTACTAACGGACCAGATCTTGACCCAGGGCAACGTGTGACGTTTGGCATACATGCTCGATATCACGCTTGGCATAGTGAGTTGTGGCAAGCACAGCTTCCTACGGCTGGTCAGGCATTTGCAGGACTTTCAACTGAGCCGTTTGAAGATCGATTCTTAGAAGTCATACGCACAGAAAAGCCCATTCTTCAAAGAATTGAAGCGCTTTATGGGGAGTTGATTCCCCGTTTGACAGGTCTCTATGAGGCCCATCTTCAAGGGACGGCACCCATGACTGACGGGCCGATTATTCGAGTTTTAAACCTGGTATTGCTCACTAAATCATCGTGGGCTTCGTAGGCGTCAGGCAGGTAGAGGACTCAGCGCTGGCGAATAATCTCATGGCTGGGGAGCAGATAGCAAATAGCACTCTGAGTGCTTTTTATTATTTCTTGGCGGAAGAGCTTGACCTTATCGGTATCGTAAGCAGCGACCTGTAGTCATTCGCTACGGAGTTGTTGCTAGGGCAATCTTGAATGGAAGGGTGCAACGTGGCAAAAGAACGTGTTGAACGTGATGAGGAAGACCTCGTTCGTCTCTATCTGACAGACATTGGTCAGTATCCACTGTTGACGAAGGACGATGAAGTTCGCCTTGCTCAGGCCATTGAGGCTGGAGTTGAGGCCCGTCAGGCGACAGAGGCGGCTGGTAAAAATCTTACTCCTGCAAAGCGACGTGAACTTCGTCGAGCGGTCAGAGCTGGTGAAGATGCAGAGCGCACATTCGTGCAGTCCAACCTTCGTCTCGTGGTTTCGATTGCCAAGAAGTATCAAGCATCGGGACTGCCCCTGCTTGACCTCATTCAAGAAGGCAACCTCGGCCTCATGCACGCCGTCGAGAAGTTCGACTGGCGCAAGGGCTTCAAGTTCTCGACTTATGCAACTTGGTGGATTCGCCAAGCCATCACACGAGGCATTGCAAACACCGGACGCACCATTCGTCTACCAGTTCACGCCGGTGACACCCTTGCTCGTTTGCAAAAGGCTAGAGCTCGCCTTGAGCTCAAGTACGGCCGCCCCGCAACGTTGCGCGAGCTTGCGATTGAAGTCGAGATGCCAGAAGACAAGGTCACCGAGGCTCTTCGTTTCGCTGCTGAGCCCCTCTCGCTTTCTGAGCCACTTAGAGAAGATGGCGATGCCGAACTCGGCGACGTGGTTGAAGATCGTTCAGCCGAGTCTCCCTTCGAAGTGGCTGCAACAGCGTTGTTGCCCGAAGAGATCGCTCGTTTGTTGGCACCCCTTGATGAGCGTGAGCGTGAGATTCTGAAACTTCGCTTCGGCCTAGACCGTGGCGAACCCCGTACTCTCGAAGAAGTTGGCGAGCATTTCAACTTGACTCGTGAGCGCATTCGCCAAATTGAAGCTCGGGCCATGTCCAAGCTTCGTCACCCCTCTAGTGACACTGGAGCTCGCGACCTACTTGCGGTCTAGAGCAGTTTCATTTCCTCTAGCTAAATCTATACAGGGGTATTACGGTGAGCGTCATGAAGAAACTTCTTATCCTCACCGTCCTTGTCATTCTCGGCGCAGTCGCAACTAAGAAGCTCCGCGACGCCTAGAGGCTTAGAGCCCCAGCGGATAGGTGGGGCTCCATCAGATACAGGTCCTGTTTTGTCAGGCGAAGACTGGCAAAACGGATCGTTCTACACGCACAAGGTGAACTTATCCGCTAGAACCCTTCGTGTGTTGGCCTGTAATTTGGGGGTGATCCTGGCATTCGCCGGGACCACCAAAGTACGAATACAACAATCACCAGGGTCGTTATGCCGATGGCACTGGTGATTGTTGCGCGCCCGGGGCTAGTTGGGCGTAGACGAACCCGAACAGGCCGAACAAAGTGAGCCACTTCCCAGCCATGTTGTTTAGCGTGTTGAAGTAGCGCTCGATCAGGGTTAACAGCAACTGGGTGGCCGACACATTCGAGCATCGGAACGTCACTGATCGAATCTGAGTAGGCGTGGCTGGCTTGAAGATCAAGATCTCGTTCCTCGGCTAACTCCCGCATGGCGACTGCCTTGCCCGGCCCATATGCATAGTGCTCCAGGTCGCCGCTATAACGGCCGTGTTCGTCGATCTTGGCCTTTGTCGCAATCGCTAAATCTGCTCCTAGGTATTCAGCTAGAGGAGCAACGATTTCTTCAGGAGAGGCTGACACGATGACGACGAGCCGACCGTGTTCACGATGCATACGAATGAGTTCGAGTGCTTCGGCATAGATGATGGGCTCGATTACTTCTTCAAGGGTCGATTTCACGAGGGCGGCGACCTTTGCTTGTTCCCAGCCTTGGGTTAACGAGAGTGCGGTGGAGCGTACTTTGGCAAGACGTTTTTCGTTTGCACCAAAGTGCATATAAATGATCTGACCTACTAAAGCTCGCACGACGATCCCTCGTGAAAGAAGCCCTGCTCGGCGCAAGGTGGGAGCAAATGCCACGATCGAGGCCCGCGCTATCACCGTCTTGTCTAGGTCAAAGAATGCAGCCTCCATGGATATGAGCCTAGGACGGACATCGGCTCTGTAAAGGTCTATCGCTGTCTGTGAGGGTCTATCGCTGCTGAACCGATTGGGTTAATGTTCGCGACAGCTTGGTAGCCGCGGGATCGTCTCGAGGCTGGGAAAGGAAAACTTATGAGAGCGACGAACAAACAACGACTGGGCATGGCCGGTGCTGCTGGTCTCGCTGTGGTGCTGGCAGCTACGCCAGCAGGGGCTGCGGTGACCTCAATGACTTCAGTTGGTCCGCTACAAGATTTATCGGTAGCGACTGTTGACCCAACAGATGGTGCACGTGCTGTGGTGAAGTCACGTTCTACAAGTAATGGAACCACCGTTCGCATGGCGCTTCGTGGACTCGACACCGAGTTTGCGGGTTTTGAATACGGAGCACATATTCACGTAGGGCCATGTGTAGCTGGCGATGGTGCTGCTGCCGGACCGCATTACAACAGCACAGGTCTACCCGGAATCCCTGGCCGTGTGGTCAACGAAGAGACTGAGGTCTGGTTGGATTTCACGATCGATAGCAAGGGTCGGGCATCGGCCAAGGCAAAGGTCTCCTTCGTAATCCCGGAGGGTGAAGCAGGCGCTTTGGTGATTCATGCATCGCACACTTTGCCAGACGGCACTGCAGGAGCACGTCTGGCGTGTTTGCCTGTGCAGTTCTAAGAGGCCCCAGCGACTCGGTGGGGCTCCATTAGATACGGGTCCTGTTTTGTCAGGCGAAGACTGGCAAAACGAATCGTTTTACGCCCACAAGGTGAACCTATCCGCTGAACCTCTAAGTTAGTTTTTAACTGGCAATTCAGGGCCGGGCATCTTTAGGTGTCCGGCCCTGCTTTTTGTGACCTGATTAGTTGCATGAACCACAAGGCTTGTTGTGCGCGACAGTCTCAGTGTGGCAAGGGACGCGATCGACGAGATGGACGACGATGCTCTTATCGTCGCTATTGCCGATGGCAGTCGCATTGCGTTGCATGTGCTTTATGAACGCCATGCCCCCTGGCTTGTGATTCGACTGCGTCGGAGGTGCTCTGACCCGACGATTATTCATGACGCGGTGCAAGACACGTTTGTGGCCGTCTGGCAAGGAGCGAGTCGCTACGAAGGCTCAGGCGCAGTCGCTGCTTGGATTTGGGGCATTGGAGTGCGTCGACTTGTCGGACAATTTAGAAAGACCAACAAAGCAAACTTTCTACCTTTGTTTGATAGTGACCAGCCTGGGATGAACCCAAGCCAACAGGTGATTGATCTGGCTTCGGCTGAAGAGTTGGTACTCGAACGAGTCGAGCATGGCGATCTTGCACATGCAATCAATCGCCTCTCGCCAGAGTTACGCCTTGTGGTGCAAGCCACGGTGCTCGATGGTCTGACCACTCGTGAGGCCGGTCGGCTTCTTGGCATTCCGGCGGGAACAGTCAAGACCCGCATGATGCGCGCAAAGCAAGAGATGCGATCTGCTCTTACATGAAAGACCCGCTCACATGAAAGACGCTCTCAGATGAAAAGGAAGGAGTAGAGATGAATGACCAACCCTCATTCGAGCCGCCAGAGTGGCATGTTTCGCCTCGGCTCATGCGAGATTATGTGGCGCTCAAAATCGACATGGCTCGTTCGGCATCGGTTGAACAGCACCTGTTGTCGTGTCCTAACTGTCAAGTGGCGCTGTCTTCGTTTGTATACGCCGACGTCTCGTCGGCAGCAAACCTCGATGCGCTCTGGCTCGATGTCATAGACGCTGTTGATCGGCCCAGTTCAGGTTTGGTTGGGTCAACGTTGCGACTGTTGGGTGTTTCTGATCACGTCGCTCGACTTATAGCGGCAGCGCCAGCGATGCATCTTTCATGGATTGCCTCGGTGGTCTTGGTGTTGGGATTTGCGATTTCGTACGCGATGCGACCGTATGGTTCCGATGCGCTTTTGTTGGTGCTCGCGCCGCTCATACCTTTAGCTGGCATAGGCACTGCTTACGGGTTAGGCAATGACCGGCTGTATGAGTTGACAAAGGTTTCACCACTGTCGAGTTCACGGGTCTTCCTCTACCGTTCGTTGGCTGTCTTGTGTACTGCAACTCCACTAACTTTGACAGCGGCTCTAATCATGCGCCTCGATGGCCTGGAAGCCATGGGTTGGCTGTTGCCGTCGTTGGGACTGGTAGGACTGACTCTGGCGTTATCCACGTGGGTTCAACCCCTGATCGCCGCCATATCTGTCGGCACAACGTGGATCATTCTCGTTGTAGGTGTTTGGGCACGATCGGCTCGATTTGAAGGTATTGCCTTGGAGACGACGGTGATATTTCAGCCAACAGGCCAAATCGCCTTTGCTGTGGTCGCGTTAGTGGCAGCGGTGCTTTTTATCGGGCGACTTGGACATTTAGATACTCCAGTTGATTCACATAGAGGAGCATGGTGAACGGGAACATTGAAATCACAGGCGTTACAAAGACCTACGGTAAGACGTTGGTTCTTGATGATGTGTCGGTGAAGATCGGGCCTGGTGTTACTGGAATGCTGGGGCCCAACGGGGCTGGCAAAACCACCTTGTTGCGAATTATGGCAACGGTGCTTGCGCCCGATTCGGGTTCGGTGCGCTTTGACGACACGACACCCACTTCACCAAAAGCCTTGCACGATATTCGTAGCAATCTTGGTTACGCGCCCCAAGAACCAGGCTTTTATCCCAATTTCACGGTGTTTGATTTCATCGATTATGTCGCCATTCTCAAAGAGATGGACGATCGGCGTGCTCGCCATGACGAGGTTCGTCGAGTGATTTCCTTGGTTGGTCTCGACGACGTTGCTCATAGAGCCATACGTAAACTCTCTGGTGGAATGCGCAGGCGTACAGCAGTGGCACAAGCATTGTTGGGCTCGCCCTCGTTCCTTTTGTTAGACGAGCCAACGGCGGGCCTTGACCCCGAACAGCGATTGCGATTTCGTAGCCTGCTCTCTCAACGAGATGATCATCAAGCTGTTGTGTTGGCGACGCATCAAACCGAGGACGTCACAGCTTTGTGTCAAAACGTTGTGGTGGTTGATCAAGGCAAGGTGGGCTTTAACGGGACACCTGTCGAACTAGCGAGTTCGGCAGAGGGCAGGGTCTGGGTGAGCAAGGGAGCCGATAACACAGCCGTGCTCACATGGATGGACGGAACAGGCCGCCATCGCCACATTGGCAATCCACCCCCAGGAGCCGAGCTTGTCGAGCCCACTCTTGAAGATGGTTACTTGCTCTTAATGGGAAGAGACTCACGTGTCGAGACAGAGGCAGTCGCATAATGCTTTTCTTTGTCTTTGTGCCCGGCTTCATGTTGGCAGCATTGTTGGCTTCGGTGGTGTGGGCACGACGTGATCACCAACTCGTTGCGCCCGCTATTGGCCCAATCGAGGTACGAAACAGCTTTGTTGGTGAGGGCTCGTTGCAGGGCGCAGCTGTTGCGTGGCGCTCTCTCTGGCCTCTCGTGAGAGTCGAAGCGCACCGACTCGTGCGACACCCTGCCTCGTATCTCGTGGTCGTTCCTTTTCTATCCCTCACCTTGTCCGAGTTTCAGTTTTCTGGAATAAAAGAATGGAACCGCGAAGATGTTTCGTTCGTGGTCTATACCGCCGTGCCATGGGCTTGGGGAACCCTGATTGCCTCGAACCTATTGACGTTGCGCAGTCGTAGATGGCGATCACAAGAGTTATTGGCAACTACTCCCGTTCCTGAACGGTCGCGCACTATTGCTCATCTAATTGCAACTTTGGCCATGTTGCCAGGAACGGCGTTGTTGCTGGCGGCTGTCTTCGTTGCAGGAAATCTTTCGGGGAAAACGATTGGCTCGCCTCGCGTGACGGTGCTTTTGTCGGCTCCGCTACTTGTTGTCGGTGGGGGTTGTCTTGGTGTGGCAGTTGCTCGATGGTTGCCTCGACCAATCTTTGGCTGGGTTGCTGTTATCGCAACCAGCGTCTTACAGGTCAACTTCTACCATGCCGACCTGCGTTGGCGCTGGCTGCACTTTTCGATCTTCTCTAATGACACCAAGGACTATCCGACATTTTCTCCCCTGCACCACGAGGCACATCTATTTTATCTATTGGGTGGAGTGTTGCTTGTGGCAGCAATTGCTTTGGCGGGTAACGGTTTCAGTAGTCGGGTGGTAGGCCTACTTGCTGGCGCTCTTGGGCTCATTGTGGTTTCTGGTTTTGTCCAAACGCGCCCCATTGGTAACGCAGACGCCGAGGTGTTTGCACAACGACTCGAAGACCCCAGCTTGAATCAGCAGTGTTTTGAACGCTCCACTTTTACGATCTGTGCCGATCCCGTTTGGGCTGACATAGTCCCTCACTGGAGCAAACCAGTAGAAGGGGTTCTCGCCCGGCTCTCTTCCCAAGTGATTCCTGCGGGGTTAGTAGTTCGTCAACGGCCTCTTATTGACGTATCACATGAGTTACCCACTTCGGTCGCAGCCAAGGTCGACCCAGCTGTTGTCTGGCCCAACGATGACGAGGTGTCGTTGAGTTATGAATGGGGGTTTCCTGCGGCTATGGAGGATTCAGTGGCAGGTGAGGCTCAGCTATCACTTGGCTTTCGAGTGGCATCGCTAGTTGTAGGCCTTCCACCGGATGCTTGGTGGTCTGAGTCGTCTCGGGGAACCGCTGATTGGCTAACGGTCCGTTTAGCTGATTCGGATACGAATCAGGCAGTAGCGAGCCCACTTTCTCAGTGTCTTGCTGGTACTGAAGGCCGGGCAGTCGTCGCACTATGGCTTGCAGGACAATCAACGCCTGCAGCTCGTGGCCAACTGCACAGTCGGGCACAATCAATTCAGGCCAGCAAGACACTGAATTCACCTGTTTCTTTTGACTGGAGCTGGAATTACGGCGGGGGCTTTCCCGACGTCCTGCCTGAACAAGGAACCGTGGTGAACGGGTCAGATGTTGTTGGCGCCTCTGCTCTATTGCAACGTGACGATGCATCGGTGGCTGCAATGTTCCAGCGTCACTGGGCTGAGATTGTGGCCCCTGCCGGCCAACCGATTACTGACAAAGACGTTCTAGGTTGGTTCGGTCTAGATACCAAGCAAGCAAGCGCCATCGTCACTAAATCAACCCCGAAAGATCATGAGTCCGACATTGGCCCCAGACCAGCAGTGTTTGGGACATGCCTAACTTGAGAGCGGTACGTCCTTTCACCATCCTTTTCTTTGAGGGTTATAAGAACAGTATTCAACGTCAGTTACTACCTACGTTCCATCTTGTTCGCTTATATCCACCTGCGGTAACAACGATTATCGCTGGATTATTGGTATGGCGGGCTGAGGTTGACGGCGATATTGCCGAGCTTGTCTTTGCCATAGCAGTTGCCATTGGGCTTTCCACGACCTTTGTCGATAATGCAGCGGTCACTTTGGCTGCCTCGCCGACTTCACGATTGCGACGCGCTGGTGCTCGCTTGGCAATTACGTTGCCACCCGCATGTGTGTGTTGGCTTATTGCGAGGGCGGTAGCTCTTCATTCACTCCCACATACGCGAAGTTCATGGTGGGCGATGTTGAGTCCAAACATGGAGGTGTGCCTCGCTTTAGCAACCATGGTGGCTCTGGTCCTAGCTATCGAAGCAAATGCAGTCAAAAGCGGTTTCGTCCCTGGAATTACTGGTTCAATAACTGCCCTTATCGCGATCCCGATTATGTATCGACTCCCAAGAGGTTTTGTCGTTCTTCCCCTCGGTCATCACATGCTTCGGTGGTTTATCTTGCTTGTTCTGCTGGTCACCAGCTTGTGTTCATCCCTTGGTGATGCTGGGTTACCTGGCTGGATAAAGAGGCTCTCTTTGAGATTTCCAATTTGATTCAAAATATCATTTCATGTAGTTTCATATTTCTTCACTTCCCCCTGGAGCCGATTTCACTCGTAACCAAGTAACTCGATAAACCCAGTAACTCGGTAAATAGAGTGCACATCGTTGAAACGTGGATTGTTCGTGATCACTGCTTGTTGGTCTGTAAAAGGTGGAAGTGGTACCACGGTTGTAGCTGCGGCTCTTGCAGCACTTGCTGCTCGTGGTTCAAATAAGGGAGCGCTTCTCGCTGACCTTGGCGGAGATATACCAGCTCTGCTTGGCCTCAGCCATGAGAGCCCGGGTTTGGCCGATTGGCTGCAAGCTGGCGAAGAGGTTCCATCTGATGCGCTCTCGCGACTTGAGGTTCCGGGTCCGGGGGGTCTGCACGTCTTGCCACCCGGAACATTTGATTTACGAACTACTGATTCCGCTCTTACTGCGCGAGCAGAGGTTCTTGTTGCATTGCTCTCGGTTGATCCACGTCCGGTTGTGGTTGATTGTGGGACCGAACCAACAGGTGTCGCTCTGACGTTTGCCGCTGCAGCTCCAGTTTCTTTGCTGGTACTACGACCTTGTTACTTGGCGTTGTGCAAGGCGCTCAATGCTCCGATTCGCCCAACAGGGGTCATATTGGTCAGCGAAGCCGACCGTTCACTTGGTCGCCACGATGTTGAGGACGCGCTAGGAGTTGCTGTTATTGCCGAGATCATGATTGATCCGGCGGTGGCCCGGGCGGTTGATGCTGGAGTCCTTTCTTCTCGTTTGCCTAAAAGTCTCGAACGGGCGTTACGTCATGCTGCGTGATCTACCGAGTCCCACACTTACACCCGATCGCTTGCATCAACTTCTTGTTGATGCAAGGGGTGTGGAGCATTCTGACGAACCGTTGCGCCAAGAAGTCGAACGCCGGGCTCGGGCAGAGGCACCGTTGCTGGGCGGAAGTGAACTGACCGAAATGATTGATACCGTCCTCGCCCGAGTGCAGGGACTTGGCAGTCTCGAACGTCTTTTAGAAGATCCAACAATCACCGAAATCATGGTGAATGGTCCAAATCAGGTATGGATCGAGCGACACGGTCAGCTCGAAAGGGTCACATTATCGAGCCCACTTGATGCCGGTTCGATTGAACAACTCATCGAACGCGTGGTGGCTCCTCTTGGGCTTCGCATTGACCGCTCGTCTCCTTTGGTCGATGCGCGTTTGCCAGATGGATCACGTGTTAATGCTGTGGTCCGCCCACTTGCTGTTGATGGCCCATGCCTCACTATTAGGCGATTCGGTACTCGTCGCATTCCGCTCGGAGAGTTCTGTCACCCCGAAGTTGAAGAGTTGCTTTCTTGGGCTGTGCGAACGAGGCGCAACATCATCGTGTCGGGTGGCACCGGAGCTGGAAAGACAACGCTGCTTAACGCATTGGCTGCACAAATAACTGAGGGCGAACGCATCATCACTGTTGAAGACACAGCAGAACTTCAGCTACCAGGTGCCCATGTGGTGCGCCTTGAGGCCCGCCCTCCAAATGCTGAAGGAGCAGGCGAGGTGAGTGTGCGAGAACTCGTACGCAACGCTTTGCGTATGCGGCCTGATCGCATTGTTGTGGGCGAGGTTCGAGGCCCCGAGGCGCTCGACATGCTCCAGGCCATGAACACTGGCCATGAGGGATCTCTCTCTACTTGTCATGCCAATGGAGCATCAGACGCGTTACGCCGCATCGAGACCATGGTGCTCACCGGTGCTGTCGTCTTGCCGTTAGCGGCGATTAGAGATCAGATGACCTCAGCGCTTGATCTGGTAATTCAAGTGGCTCGCCGCCCCGATGGGTCACGCTCGGTAATTGAGGTTGCCGAGGTTTGCTTTGAGGCTCCAGGAAATGACCCATGTCGTGTTCGACGATTAGCTGGATCCGCTGGTCTTGAAGCATTGCCTGAAAGAGTCAATCGTGGAGAACAGGACGACAAGTTCGAGCTTGGCAGACAGCCATGATCCTCGGTAGCTCTACCTTCTCAATGCTGCTGGTTTCAGCAATGGTGCTGTGTACGATCGCCGCGGTCAATCAAGCCATCAAGGTTTCAACGCGAACGGTTGCTAGTCGTCGCCTTATCGGTGCTGGTTATAACGGCTCGAACCAAATGTCTCTCAGTCTTATTAAAGGGTCCCGTTCTCTATTTGATCGCGCAGCTAGATGGAAATATCTCCCAGATCTACCAGCATGGCTTTTCCGAGCCATGCAGCGCGCAGCATTGCCGATAGATCCACAGATGTTGTGGTCGACATGGTTGGTTGCTGGGTTGCTTGGTGTTGTGTTCGCCCTCATGTTGGCGGGTCCAGGTTTAGCAATGCTGGTGGCAGTGATTGTCATTGCCAGCCCCATGGTTGTCATTTGGGCAATGCGCGAACGTTCGGCGCATCTCTGTGCGGCAGGTCTTCCTCTTTTGCTTGAGTCAGTTGCTCGCTCCATGCGCAGCGGTGCTTCGTTGCGCCAAGCCTTAGAAGAAGGTCGTGACTCAACAACTGGCCCAGTGGCTGAAGATCTTCACAGGTTGACCGGTGATTTAGCAGGTGGCGTTTCTCTTAGTGACGCACTTGAACGGTGGCAAGATCACCGTACATTGCCAGGGGTACGACTTTCGGTTGCGGCCCTATTGCTAGGTGTTGAAACTGGTGGAGCACATGCTCGGGCCCTTGATGGTGTGGCGGCAACTTTGCGAAGCGAGCTAGGAGTTGGCGCAGAGGTCAAAGCCCTTTCATCACAAGCTCGGTATTCGGCAATGGTTATTGCAGCCGCGCCCTTGGTGTTTGCTGCATTGGCATCAGCTAGCGATGGTGCCACGGCCAGCTTCTTGTTCGGAACCCCAACTGGCTGGGCATGTCTGACTATTGGGCTTTCTTTAGACGCGATAGCAGCCCTATGGATGCAGCGTTTGGCACGGGTTGAGCTGTGAACGCCATATTGCTTGCGGGCGCATGGTCATCTTTTGTTGTCGTTATTGCCTGGCAATATCGGCCAGCGCCGGTACGGGTACGGGCACTTGTTGCAACGACGCCTATATCAATTAGCAGTTCTAGATCAAGAACTTTTGTGAATCTTGCAGTCGTCGAAAAACTCGGTACGGCATTGCTTCGATTGCTGCGATGCCCCATAGAACTAGACAGTGTTCGCGAATCAGCAAAAGCTAGACGTATTGGCTGGACCGTATTAGGGGTGGGCGTAAGTTTCTTCCTCTTCCCTCCTCTTGCGGCAGTTCTGATATTTGCCTCATTTGCATTGCCGAGTTTGCGCAAGCGATCAGAACAACGCCGCCGTACGGCCGCACTCCTTCGCCACTTACCCGAGGTGGTCGATCTGCTCCTTCTTGCCGCAGGTGCTGGACTTAACGTTTCGCTATCTGTTAGTGCCGTTGCTCGTCGAGGCCCTGGACCGTTGGCTAACGAGTTGGCCCGAGCCGTCAAAGAAGCCGCTCTTGGGCGTCGACTATCTGAAGCTTTGGAAGATGTAGTGGAGAGAACTGACGAAACTATTCGACCATTAATCGCCGCACTCGTAGCAGCCGAACGTTATGGTGCCCCGTTGCACGACAATCTTGTTCGTCTGGCCGATGAGGTCAGAGCCCAACGACGTCGTAAAGCCGAAGAAGCCGCTCGGCGAGTTCCCATAAAACTTCTCTTCCCCCTGGTGTCGTGCATCTTGCCTGCTTTTGGGCTGTTGACCATGGCACCACTTATCGCCAGCGCATTAAAAACGTTGCGCCTCTGAGGGTTCATTCAGTCATGAAAAACCTTCCATTTACTCACGTGTTCATATTCGTGAACATAAAATCAAAAAGGAGATAACCCATGCTTGCTACCAAGCTCATGGTTCATGCCCACGTCACTGCCCTAATGGTTTCTTTGCGTGCTGAAAATCGCCTTGTGCGTTTGCGCGAAGAACGGGGCCAAGCCACTGCCGAATATGCCCTGGTGCTCTTGGGTGCCGCAGGGCTTGCTCTGCTTGTTGCCCTGTGGGTTCGTAAGACAAATCTGATTGGCAAGTTGCTCGACACTGTGTTCGACAACCTCTTGAAGATGATCCTCTAATGGGTCGGGGTAAGGGGGATGAGGGCCAAGCTGCAGTCGAACTGGCTCTCATCCTCCCTTTCCTCGCGATGTTGGCTTTGGTCTTGTTACAAGTCACTGTCGTTGTTAGAGATCAGGTTCTCGTTACTCACGCTGCTAGAGAAGGCGCAAGAGAAGCAGCAGTAGATTCGGCCTCAAGTGCACCTCGTCGAGGAGCTGCATCAGCTAGCCCATCGCTAGACAACGATCGCCTCAATGTGCACTCATCTGGTCGAGGCCGCCCAGGAAGCCGCGTTCGAGTGGAAGTCACATATGCGTCGCCAACAAAGCTCCCATTGGTTGGCCAATTGATTGGTGATATTCAGCTAAGGGGAACAGCGACGATGCGTGTCGAAAAATAGACAGGTCTACGTCTTTAAGTAGCGGTAACCATTCCATGTGACACATGAGGAAAGATTCGGTTAGTTTGTCGATTGTTCGTCTTCGGGAAGGAATGACCGAGGTCGGAAGCGAAATCAATGGTCAGGGCATTCGACTGTGACGTAATGCACAATCTAGAGTTTGCAAATCGGCCTGAGGTCTTGGGTTCTGAACAACATTTGAGGAGATCGGCGATATGAAAAGAATTCGCACTATTGGCGCAGTAGGTGTGTCTTTACTTGCAACCACTTCATTGTTGGCGGCGGGTCAGGCGCAGGCAGCTAGGCCAGAGACCTATCAGGCAACTGCTGTAGGTCAGGCGATGGAAATGTCGATTGCGGGTGTGGGCGTCAAGATTGGCGGCACCACGGCAAACCTCGATTCCGTTGGCCCTAAGGCAGCCACCTCGGGTGATGCCGTCAAGGTTCCCCTTCTGAATATCTTGAAGAGTGCCGCTGCGGTTGAAGGTGCGAAGGACGTCTCCGATACTTCAAAGCAGTGCCCCACCGGCGAGATTCCTCCGCTTCCAGTTGGTCTCGTGGCCGAAGTGAGCTTGCTGTGTGCAACTTCTAAAGCAGCTATCAAGGGCGGCATGGCTTCTGCTTCCAGCTCTTCAGACGCAGCTGAGATCGAGTTGCAGTACGAGTCACTTTTGCTTGGCAAGGCTGTTGAAAAGTTGAAAGGCCTCTTCTCCAAGGTAATTGCTAAAGAGACCGACGCTGCCGCTGCCGCAGATACTGCTAAGTCCATGGGTATCAACTTGAACCCTCTTGCTGGCAAGCCCATCAATGACGCTCTTTGGGAGAAGCTCTTTGGTGAGATCGCAACGATCAGCCTTCTTTCTCTCGAACTCGGTTCATCTGAGTCGATGGTTGAAGTTTCCAGCGACAAGATCAAGTCGGCAGCAAGTTCTGATGGTTTCTCCTTGAACGTGTTGCCCAACAGCTTGTGCGGACAAGACATCTTGAGTCTTCAGATGGGCCACAGCGAGGCTTCTGCTACTTATGACCGCAAGACGGCAAAGAGCAGTGGCAGGACTAACCCCGAGGCTGTTCATATCACCGCAGCCAACCCAGCTAATTGTTTGGGCGAGGGCAAGCGTTTCGAGATTCTTGACTTCATCGAAGTTGACGGCACCCTACACATTAAGTTGCCCATTATCGGGACGCTCTTGAAGATCACCTTCATGAAGGGCACCACTGTGGTTACCGATGAAGGCCCGGGCAAGCTTGCCGGTGGCAGCGAGGCCAAGTCGGTCTCTGATGTGTTCAAGATCGAAGTTCTTCCTGGGCTCGCCGGTGGTGCTGTTCTAAGCATCGGTCATGCCGAGGCAACTGCCGGTGGCGCTCCTGCCATTGTCGATCCACCAGCTACAACGGTCCCAGTTTCAGTGGAATCTCTGACCACTGTTCCTGCTACTCCAACTACGGTGATGCCAGTAGTCGCCGCAGAGGCTGTGCTTCCCCGCACGGGTGGCGATGCAGCGGTTGCATTCGGTGGGTTGGTATTGCTAGGACTGGCTTATGGAGCTCGTCGTTTGGCCCGAAAGGGTCGTACCGCCTCCGTTTAATATTTGCGGAGTATTACTGAGAACGATACGAGCCCCGGGGTGACACTCCGGGGCTCGTTTACTCTGAAAGGCTGGACGTTGTGACTAATATTTCCGACCCCGAGGCCTCAACAACTGACTCTCCAGCACCGGGGGTTGGTCGCCTCGTTTCTTTCTTACGAAAGCGTGCTTGGGCTCGTAGAGCTCTGTCAGGCTTCTCTGTATTGCTGTTGCTCGGGGCTATTGGTGTGCTGGGCTATCCGTTTTACACAAACCTTGTTCAGAACCGTTTGCAAGACACTCTCGATAATCAACTCGCTAGTCCCGAAATAAAACAGGCATATCGAGATCGCAAAGTTAAGACCGGTGACAGTCTTACGCGAATAAAAATTCCAGCTATTGATGTTGATGTGGTTGTTGTCGAAGGAACGACTGAGAGCGCATTGAAAGCTGGTGCTGGTCATTTCCCCACAACTCCGTTGCCTTGTGAGATCGGGAATGTGAGCATCGCTGGCCATCGCACGACATATGGCCGCCCTTTTCATAACCTTGACCGCCTTAAGCCAGGCGATGAGATCACCCTTGAGACGCCACTTGGAAGTTGTAGCTACAAGGTTGATCGAGACCCCTTCGTCGTGGCACCCACCGACCTGTCTGTTATTGACCCTACCGATACGGCAACCCTGACTCTTTCGACCTGTGAGCCCAAGGGGTCAGCAGCTCGTCGCCTCATTGTGAAAGCAGCATTTCAGGGGGCGGTTACCCAGGCATGAACAGAGGCGGCCGCTCGTGCTTGATAGGTGGCTTAGTAGTTGCTGTCGTCCTGCTTGGTGCTGCCCCTGCCATGGCTATTTCGCGTTCTATTGAATGGATTAATCCAACAATGGGGGATCCAGTCTTTTATCAAGCTGGGAAGATCGCCATTATGACCAATAACGACGATGGTCGTTCGACGGACAAGATCGAAATTTCGATTGGGAATCCGCCGGCTGCGCCAGACCCGTGTTCACCTAGCCCAACCATCTCGAGTGTGAGACCTCCAACGGGTACGCGGGGAGCGGTTCCTTATGAGGCCGACATAGCTTTTCCTTGTAACGGTACCTATTCGCTTGTGGCCAAGGCCTGGAATACGAGGCAAGGTCTTGATTTGCCAGACGTGTGGTCATCTACGTTGGCGCTTCGCGTTTCTATTCCACCCGCCACTGTTTCTGGTCTTTCTAGTCCGGGGTGGGTAGCTGCGACTGGTGAGGGTAGCAAAGCGCATATCGAGTTGAATTGGAACCCCAATGCCGAGGTTGATTTGCTTGGCTATCGGGTTGATCGTTCTATTAATGATCAATCGCTTGTGACTCTAGGAGAGGTTGGGGTTGGTGCTCTCACTAAGTTCACTGACGCCGATCTTTCGGTGGCTGGAGCGAAGTACACCTACAAGGTGGTAGCGATTCGCAAAGGTCCGTCTGGTGCCGACAAGATCGAGTCGAAGACCCCAGTGATGCTTAGTGTAACGGCAGGGAGTTTGGCAGGGGCTCCGATTAGTGGTGTGCCAGAAAGTCCACCAGAGGCACCCCCGACGACCTTGCCGAAAGCGCCTCCAACGGAAAAGACGATGAAGCCCAGTGCTTCGACTGGCGAATCAGCAGATAAGCCGGTGGCGAAAATACCTGAAAACAAGTCTGCGGAGACCGGAGGTCTTTCAAGGACGATTCAGCTAACCCCTCAAAATTCCGATGAGCCAACCCAAGCTTCGGAGACCACCCCGACCACTGTTGACACCGGATATGACGATCGTTTGCCTTTCTCAGGCCAAGGCGGTTCAGGTGGAGGCAGCGGAGAGATTTCTATCGAAGAGTTGGGTGCAGGCGAAGGAACAGCACGTCGACGGGCAATTATGGTTCCTATTGCAAGCAGTCTCATTCTTTTTGTGGGGTGGATGTTTTCTCGTTTAGTCAGACGCGAGCTTGCACAAGCGGATGCAAAGGCGAGCAATGTGCACGGCACTCCAACTGGCGCTCCTATAGCGCAATGGTCCATGGTCGTGAAGCAAGATGACACGGGCCCTGTGTTGACAAGCCCTGTGTTGACACGAAGTGAGTTCCAGGCGGCTAAGCGCAACAAGAGTTCCGACACAAAGCAACGGATCTGACCAAGATAATGCTGACCTTGCGGGCGGTCATGGCAGCGGGCGTACTTCTGGTTGGTATCGCCATGGGCGTGGTGCCAGTGGAAGCCCAACCAGCAGGTAACGATCCTTTACGAGTGCATCAATGGTCCCTTGATGTGATTGGTGCTGAGGTGGCGTGGGAACAGACGAGGGGCAGCGGCATCACCGTTGCGGTAATCGACACTGGAGTAGACCTTGGTCACGAAGATCTCGCAGCGCAGTTGGTGCTCGGCAATGACTTTGTAGATGGTGACCGGATTCCTCAAGATGTCAATGGACACGGTACTCATGTGGCAGGTGTAATTGCGGCAGCTCGGGGGAATGACCTTGGGTTGATCGGAGTCGCACCCGAGGCCCGTATCATGCCCATTCGTGCTCTTGACGCTGAGGGGTCAGGAACTCCAGCATCAGTGGTTGCCGCTGTTAATTGGGCTGTTGATAATGGGGCGGCCGTTATCAATCTGTCAGTGACCGAGGTATTGGTTCAGGGTGGTTCATTTACCAGCAGTCTGACGTCTGCAATAGATAGGGCATGGAAAAAAGGCGTTATCGTCGTGTTGGCAAGTGGCAATGATGATCCAGCCGCCAGCACCTCGTTTCCGTCATACGAGACAGTGCCAGCAATCGTTGTAACGGCGACAGATCGCAACGACGCTCTTGCTGGTTATTCGAAGCCTGTAGGCAATGCCAGGTGGGCCATATCTGCACCTGGTGGTGGAGGTCGAGGCGAGATAAGCAATGACATTGCTTCGACATTTTGGAGTCGTGGTCAGTCAAACCTTTATGCAGCTATGGCGGGTACTTCAATGGCGGTGCCTCATGTTGCAGGGGCCGCTGCATTATTGCGGTCGCTTGGGTTGAGCCCTGCTGAAACAGTCGATCGTCTGTTGGCGACGGCCCGTGATCTTGGGGCACCTGGTCGCGATACGACATTTGGTGCCGGGCGGCTTGATCTTTCTGCGGCCATCAAAGGGGTTCCGCAATCGCTTCAGCAGTCAATGATTACTGCTCCTCCAGTTTCTAGTGAGGCGGTTCCAGATCTGATTCCCATCACTTCAATATTTGCACCCGTAATTGAGGTACCGGTAGAGACGAGCGCTCCGAGCATTCCTAAGACTTCGAAGTCAATGGCACCGCCACCCGAACTTCCTCCAACGGCCCCATCGTCATCGCCCTTAACCTCACTGCCCCCAGCTTCATCTACAACAACTAATACCGAAACTCTTGCACTGCCCGTATCTAGTGGTAGGCCATCTCGCACACCTTTAACCGTGGCGGCAACGGCGGCGGTTCTTGTAGTGGGCTTGGCCTGCTGGCGATCAAGGGGACGCATTGGTCCTTATCGTTATTGATGGCTACCGTGGTGAGCTTATCGGCGGACATTTTTTAAGGATGTGAACTGTTTAATGGACCTTGGCCTTGATGTCTCACAGCATGGAGATTGCGCTGTGATTGCAGTTTTTGGAGAGGTCGACGTCGCTTCTGTTCCGCGTTTGCGCGAGCAGCTTCATAGCCTTGTCGCCGAGGGGAAGAACCGTATTGTCGTCGACCTAAACGGTGTTAGTTTTCTTGATTCCACTGGCTTGGGCGTGCTGGTTGGGGCGCTTAAAAGAACACGTACACACGGCGGTAGTTTGGGAGTTGTTTGCAATCAACCTCAAATCATGAAGGTTTTTGAAGTCACACGTCTCACTCGCGTATTTGATTTGTACACCACAGTTGACGAGGCAGTCGTTGGCGTTCCACAGGAATAGTGACTCATTATGACTGATGGAGAGGACGCAATTTCTAAGCCCGATGAACTTCTCGCGTTGCACGATGTAACAACGGAGATGTTCGCAACCTTGCAACGGTGGTTCAACGTTCCCGAGAAAGTCGCGTTGGATTTGTCAGCCGTCGACGCTGCGGTGCTTGAGATGGGTGACCCGATCATGGTGGCAGCCATGGCTATGCGAAAGTTGCAAGCGTTGCATCTGTTAGCAACCCCTGGGGTGCGTACTACCACAGACATGGTGGTAACTATCGTGCAAGATCTGCAACGTGCGCTGATTCAAGCTCCAGCCATGCGCTTGAAGTTGGCAGCAGAGCATACTGACTGGGATGCTGAATTCGCTCTTCTTGACACTCTTGGACAACATCCCAAGGAGCAGGAATCAGAGCATCCAGCAGGTCATGGAATCAGCCATGAACCCCCACGATTCAATAACGAACCCGATGCTGAGGCCGATCATTTTGCATTGCTCCATGAGAAATTAATCAAAGCTGCCGAGGCAGTGATTATTGTTTCTGAAGGTGAGATTCGTTACTTATTATAAGGGTAAATTGGCTTTATATATGTCTAATTTTGGCTCTTAAGTTACTTTAATAGCAAGGGGGATATGTATGAAAGTTGATTTTTCAGTTTCTGATTTCTTGTACCGGGCTGAGTACGTTCATGGTGAGCGTGTGGGCGTATTCGATGAGCCAGATGCACCTGGTGGGGGTCTTGGTTCTCTTACCTACAAGCGGGTAGGTGAATTAGCTAGAGCCCAAGCAGCAGCACTTGATGCCCTAGGTGTGGGAGCAGGCGAGCGTGTAGCGGTGGTGTCGCAGAACTCGGCTCGGCTACTTGTTTCCTTCTTTGGCGTTTCTGGTTTTGGGCGAGTTTTGGTACCAATAAATTTTCGTCTTAGCCCTGCAGAAGTTAATTATATCATTGAAGATTCTGGGGCAACGGTGTTAATGATTGACCCTGAATTAGCTGATTCACTGTCAGGTGTTGAGGCTAAGCATAGATTTATTTTAGGACACGATACTGACCAAGAAATCTTCCTTGAAGGAGTAGAACCCAGATCATTTATTCCCAATGAGGATGCTACAGCAACTATTAACTACACAAGCGGGACTACTGCTCGGCCAAAAGGCGTTGAACTGACGCATCGCAATGTGTGGATCAACGCAACCACCTTTGGGTGGCACGCTGGTGTGTCAATGCGTGATGTTTACCTTCACACTCTGCCCATGTTTCATTGCAACGGTTGGGGCATGCCTTTTGCAGCGGCAGGTATGGGTGTTCCGCAGGTGGTGTTGCGCAAGGTAGATGGCGCAGAAATTTTGAGACGGGTTCAACAATATGGAGTCACCTTGTTGTGTGGGGCCCCGGCAGTCGTAGCTGCAGTGCTTGACATAGCAGATAATTGGGATGGCCCGATACCAGGTGCAGGCGTGACTCGCATTGTCGTGGCAGGTGCCCCTCCACCCACTCGCATGATTGAGCGGGTGGAAACTGAGCTTGGGTGGGAGTTCATGCAGATTTATGGCCTTACCGAAACTTCTCCGCTGTTGACCATGAATCGCTCACGTCAAGAATATGACGATCTTTCACCTGCTGATCGTGCTGTGAAGTTGGGCCGTGCAGGAGCACCTGTTGTCGGTATTCGTTTGAAGACCGATGCTGAGGGTGAGGTATTGGCTCGAGGAAATGTGGTTTTGGAGGGATATTGGAACCAGCCTGTCGAGACCAAAAAAGCTCTTGAGGGTGACTGGTTCCATACGGGTGATGGGGGCCAGATTGATGACGAGTTCTACCTCTCAATCGTTGATCGCAAGAAGGACGTGATTATTTCAGGCGGTGAGAATGTCTCATCGATTGAAGTTGAGGACGCGTTGTTTTCACATCCAGCGGTATCGGAAGTCGCAGTGATCGGTGTTCCAGATGAGAAGTGGGGCGAAACGGTAAAGGCATTGGTGGTCTTGGTGGCTGGCCATACGGTTGGTGAACAAGACTTGATCGAGCACTCTCGTGATCGTTTGGCGCACTACAAGTGCCCCACATCGGTAGAGTTTCGCGATGTACTTGAACGGACAACGACGGGAAAACTCCAGAAGTTCAAGCTCCGAGAGCCGTACTGGGTGGGTCATGACAGACAGGTCCATTGATGGCGGTTGTGTATGACCGCCATGGATGAGGGTGACGATTCCGAAGCGGTCCGCCACGTCTGGAGCGCCTCGGAGCGCTTTGTGCCCAGGGTCTTCGTTCGTCCGGCGCAAGAGTTCATCCAGATCGAGGCAGCGGGTGGAATTGTCATGCTCGTTGCCGCGGTGGTGGCGCTGATTTGGGCTAACTCGCCGTGGAGTGGCGGTTATGAGGCACTGTGGGGCACTCGCCTCACGATCGAAGTCGGTGGCCTCATTCAGCTGGACCATCTGACACTTCGTGACTGGATCAGCGATGCTGCCATGGTCCTGTTTTTCTTCGTGGTTGGGTTGGAGATCAAAAGGGAGTTGGTGCTCGGCGAGTTGCGGAACCCCCGGGCAGCCGCACTGCCGGCGATCGCCGCGCTCGGGGGCATGATAGTGCCAGCCTTGACTTATCTCGCCTTCAATGCTGGGACGCCAGCAGGCCAGGGCTGGGGCATTCCGATGGCTACCGATATTGCATTTGCAGTCGGGGTCATATCCCTCGTGGGTACCCGTGTGTCGCCAGGGGCAAAGCTGTTCCTGTTGACTTTGGCCATCGTCGATGATCTTGGGGCAATTATGGTTATTGCTCTGTTCTACACCGAGCAACTTTCGTTCGGGTGGCTTGGTGTGGCGATCCTGGCGGTTGGCGCGGTGGGTAATTTGCACCGTGTGAATGTCCGTTCACTGGGTCCATATGCCGGCCTTGGCGTGGTGGCTTGGTTTGCTCTTCATGAATCGGGGGTACATGCCACGTTGGTGGGCGTTGCCCTGGGCTTCATCACCCCAGCCTGGTCGCTGTACAACCCGGCCCGCTTTGCTCCCGAGGCACGTCGACTTGTCGTCGATGTCGAGAAGGTATTCGATGACAACCGTTTCGATCACAACGAGCACGAACGTATTGGCGCAGCGCTTAACTCTCTTCGCCACCTTGTCACCGAGACCGAGTCACCCCTCGAACGCTTGGAAAAGATCCTGAACCCATGGGTGAGTTTCCTGATCGTTCCTCTCTTCGCGTTGGCGAACGCCGGCATTTCACTCTCGGGGGATTCGCTTTCGGGAGCATGGGGGAATCGGGTGGTGATGGGTGTTGTCTTCGGCCTGGTCATTGGCAAGACCGTTGGAGTGTTCTCGGCCACCTGGCTCGCTTGTCGCTTC
>JBBSKG010000023.1:0-25138 GCA_038256565.1 Acidimicrobiales bacterium
ATTTCATTCATTCGGCATTCGACCAAATCGTCAGCGAAGCCGCCCGCATGTACTACCGATCGAACGGCGACTTCAATGTTCCCTTGGTTATCCGCGCCCCCTGGGGAGGAGGCGTTCACGGAGCGCTCTATCACTCCCAATCGATCGAAGCCTTCTATGCACATGTTCCTGGACTCAAGGTGGTGGCCCCGTCGACTCCTGCTGACGTGGCAGGGATGTTGCGCGAAGCCGTACTCGACCCAGACCCTGTGCTCTTTCTTGAACATAAGAAGACTTACCGACTCATTAAAGGACTCGTCCCAGACAACCTTGATTGGCGCGTTCCTATAGGTGTTGCTGACATTGCCCGATCTGGAACTGATTGTTCAGTCATTACCTACGGACTCCACCGGCATCTGGCTCTCGAGGCTGCCGAATTGCTCGCTGAAGAGGGCTACTCGATTGAAGTTATAGACCTGCGAACAATCTCACCATTCGATCGAAAAACAGTTGTGGATTCTGCCTGTCGAACAGGGCGTGTGCTTGTTGTACACGAAGACAACATCAGCTTTGGAGTAGGGGCAGAAGTAGCTGCGACCATTGCAGAAGAAGCGTTCTACGACCTAGACGTTCCCGTGCGTCGCTTGGCAACTCCCGACGTTCCGAGCTTCCCCTACGCTTCGTCGCTTGAGGCCCATCTGCTAATCGGCACGAGCGACATCGTTACCGCTATTCGATCTTTGCTAGAGGAATAGCGTCAGCTTCTTGGGGCTTTGCAAGGCCTACATTTACTCGCCCGCTACCTACCACAATTGCCAGCGTCGCTCCCATGCCGCCTAACAATGCACCGGCTACCAATGCCGGAAGAAGCTGACGACTACGTGCCCTATCACCCACCGGGTCATCACGGAAACGGCCTAGCGCAGCAAATTGTTCCTGGGTTAAAACATGGCGATCGGGACCAATCAGATCATCAAGGTTCAATACTTGATCACCAAGTTGTTCAATGAAAAGAGTGATGACGTCATCTCCGACTTTCGCCGGTACTTTCCAGACCTTGAGTGATTTTCCTCGCTCTGGTTGAAACGAACTGGACTCGACCTTGCCTGTCACTGTGGCATTTCTCACGCCACTTTCTTCAAGTGCTTGGCGTGCAAAATCACTGGCATCACCAGCGCTCATAGGTTTGGGTTCAATGCCAGAGGCATACACACCAATAACGAAACAGCCGACAAGCATCGCTGCAATAACTAACCAACGCCCTGGGTTCATCTGCTCAACGACCAGCAAACTCAGATGTCATAACAACCTTGCCCGAGCCCTTGATCACCTCGCCAATCACTATTGACCTCTGGCTCAACTCGCTCAACACCTCAGTGGCGCGAGAAACTTCACTAGCTCCAACCACCACAATCATGCCTATACCCATATTGAAAACCTTGGCCATCTCGTCATCAGCTACATCACCAAGACGTTGAATCTCGCCAAAGATAGGCGGAACCGACCATGTCCCGCTGCGAACAACCGCATCAACGGTGTTAGGGAGCACGCGTACAAGGTTGCCCGGAATGCCGCCACCGGTGATGTGAGCAACCGAATGAACCCCCACCCCCGCCCTCAACACAGCCTGAATTGCAGGGGCATAGATAACCGAGGGTTCCAATAATTCATCACCGAGAGTTCGATCAGACCCTGCCCAGGCTGGCCCATCTAAGGACAACCCCGCCACTTCTAATAGAACACGACGAGCAAGCGAGTAACCATTTGAGCGCAAGCCTGGCGAGGGAAGTCCAATCAACACATCACCCGGACACACCATCGCCGAGTTCAAAATCTCGTCTCGCTCTGCGACTCCTACCGCAAAGCCAACAAGATCAAACTCTCCGGGCTTCATGGCACCAGGGTGTTCTGCCATTTCACCACCGATAAGAGAACAGCCCGCTTGGCGGCAACCCTCTGCAACTCCAGATACCAGTTCTGCTGCATGATCGGGGTCAAGGCTTCCTACTGATATGTAATCAAGAAAGAAAAGGGGCTCGGCACCCTGACAAACAAGGTCATCTACACACATGGCCACGAGATCAATGCCAATCGTGTCAAAGCGCCCAAGTGCTTGAGCCACCATGGCTTTTGTTCCTACTCCGTCAGTTGCAGAAACCAACACGGGTTGGCGATAACGACCTGACTCAAGTGCGAACAATCCACCAAAGCCGCCAATATCGCCTATGACCTCCGGTCGATAGGTCGACTGCACCATCTCTTTGATACGAGAAACGGCTTGATCGCCAGCGTCAATGCTGACCCCAGCGCCTTCGTAGCTCTCACCCAACGGGTGGAGCCTCTATTGACAAACGATCTTGAGACTTGACCTCAACCTCGCTATTTCCCTCGATTGCACTTTCGAGCACACCCTTATGCAATGTGACCGGAACACCCACGGGGTACTCACCACTTAGACAGGCTGAACAAAATCCAGCACCCACCGCTCCAGTTGCCTCCAAGAGACGATCGAGGGTGAGGTAGGCGAGTGAGTCAACGCCGAGGTAATCACGAATCTCTTCAACTGTGAGATTGGCTGCAATCAGTTCTGAACGATCACCCGTATCCATGCCATAAAAACATGGCCAACGGTAAGGAGGCGACATTATGCGCAGATGCACCTCGGCTGCTCCCGCCTCTCGCAACATGCGGACCAATGCCCGAGATGTTGTGCCGCGAACGATTGAATCGTCAACCACAACAAGGCGTTTTCCTTCGATGTTCTCATGCAAGGGGTTGAGCTTCATGCGTACGCCGAGGTTGCGCAGCTCTTGATTGGGAGCAATGAATGTGCGACCGATGTAGCGGTTCTTTACCAATCCGTCGCCGTATGCAATGCCTGATGCCCGAGCAAAACCTTGAGCAGCGGGAATGCCAGACTCAGGAACTGGCATGACCATTGCGTCGCTGTAGTCATCTTTTATCTCGCCCAAGTCGCCAACTATCTGGCGTGACGGTGGCAGCGGTGCCTGCTCGGCAAGCTGTTCGCCCATACGTTGACGGGCCAGATGCACGTTCTGGTTATAGAGACGGCTGTCTGGTCGAGAGAAATATACGAACTCGAACAAACACAATGTGGGATGAATCCGTTCAGGCTCGAATGGGCGTAGCGACCTGTAACCATTGGCGTCAATAACAACCATCTCGCCGGGCTCGATTTCACGAACGAAATGAGCACCAACTACATCAAGAGCGGGGGTTTCCGATGCAAGAACCCAACCGCCATCTAACTTCCCCAAACAGAGCGGCCTAAAACCATTTGGATCACGTGCCCCAACAAGATGCCCTTCGTCGATAAGCACAAACGAGAAGGCACCCTTCAGACGAGGCAGAACCCCCATCAAAGCCTCTTCCAGATCACGCCCGTCACTACGTTCACCGCCGTCGGCCTTCATCTCAGATGCCAGCAACTCTGCGACCAAATCACTGTCACTTGCAACGGTGCCTGCCAACATGCCCGCCTCGTCAGCAAGGGCCTGAGTGTTCACCAGGTTGCCGTTGTGGCCTAGAGCAAACTGCGCATCACCAATATCTCGATATACCGGCTGAGCGTTGCGCCAAGTGCTCGAACCAGTAGTCGAGTAACGGGTATGACCGATCGCAAGATGACCAACAAGTGGAGCCAGTCTTCGCTCACTAAACACATTGGTGACTAAACCCATGTCTTTGTCAATGATGATGGTTTTGCCATCACTCACCGCCATACCCGCAGACTCTTGGCCTCGATGCTGCAAGGCGCAGAGTCCCAAAAAGCTCAGCTGTGCAACGGGCTGTCCAGGGGCATAGACCCCAAATACGCCACAAGCTTCTTTTGGCTTGTCGTCATCGGTGTCGATCACGGGGTCTATCGTGCCATGCCCATGCGATATTCGTGTCAATGCATTTCTCGAATCAATGCGTTGCCCCTTCTGCGAGTGCCCTCGGAAGGGCATCGCGCGCTGCCTCGACAATGGCTGAAACCTCAAGGCTAACAAGATCATCAATAATCAAACGGGCACCTCCCGCTCGACCCAGAGATGTCATTGCAATACCAGCCTCAACACACCGTCTCTCAAGCTCCCCAAGGTTTGTCGGTGCGATGGCCACAACGACTCTCGAACCTGCCTCAGCAAACAGCTCAGCAAATCCTGTCAAACCACCGAGGTGGGCTCCGCATTCAGATCGAGCAACAAACTCGCCCAAGGTCACGGCCAAACCGCCGTCGGCCACGTCGTGTATTCCCTCTAACAAGCCATCTATAACCATTGTCCTGATCGTCTCAGCAACCACAGAGTGAGCGGCTAAATCGATATCTGGCAATGTCCCCACGGGCCTGCCGTTACCGTGATGCAGCGCCGCCCAACGAGAAGCGCCTAATGCATCAGATCGTGGACCAATCAAGACCACGTCATGTCCTTCAACCCACCCAACTCCTGGTGGAGGTCGGTCTAGTCGATCAATAACACCCAACAAGCCAACAACCGGCGTGGGGTCAATGTCTCGACCCCGGCTTTCGTTATACAAGCTGACGTTGCCACCGACGACTGGAGTGTTAAATGCCAAACAAGCTTCGGCCATGCCATCGATTGCCTCCGACAGTTGCCACATCACCTCAGGGTGTTCGGGGTTACCAAAATTGAGACAGTTCACAAGCGCAACCGGTCGAGCCCCCACGCAGGCCAGATTCAGCAATGCCTCGGCAACTACCATCGCTGTTCCCCGACGTGGTTCAACAGCACACCAGCGATGGTTTCCATCAGTGGTAAGAGCAAGTCCTCGCCCAGTATCCATACCGGTCTCAGGGTGTTTCAGCCTAAGCACTACAGCGTCGCCACCAGGACCTTCAACAGTGTTGAGAAAGAGCTGATGGTCGTACTGACTCGACACCCAGGTTGTGTCCATAAGCATTGCCAACAAATCTCGGCCCGGGTCATCTGAGCTAGTAACACCAGTCAATGCAGGAACGGGCTCGGGCTGTTGGAGAGGACGGTCATATAGCGGGGCTGCATCATGCAATGACGAAGCCGGAACGTCTGCAAGAACTTCCCCATCGAAACCATCGAGAATACGAAGACTGCCTCCTTCAGTTACACGACCAATAACCGACGCTCGCACTTCCCAACGTGCGCAAATTTCTAACACCTCATCAAAATCTTCAGGAGTGACGATGGCCAACATGCGCTCTTGGCTTTCACTCGTCATCGTCTCGAACGGCTCCATGCCCAATTCACGCAATGGAATAGCCGTTACGTCGACGTCCATACCAACCCCGCCACGACTCGCTGTCTCACTCGTAGCACAAGTGATGCCGGCGCCACCCAAGTCTTGAATGCCCACCACCAGTTTTTCGTTAAGCAAAGTGAGACAAGCCTCAATTAGTCGCTTCTCTTCAAAAGGGTCGCCTACCTGGACGCTCGGCCGCTTTGCCTGCTCGGTTTCTTCATCGCTGAAACCCGCAGAAGCCAACACGCTCACGCCACCAATGCCATCACGTCCAGTCGCAGACCCAAGCAGTACAGCAAGATTTCCAACACCCGAAGCTTGGCCCAACACCAATCGATCGGTTGGCAATAAACCCAGACACAACACATTGACCAACGGATTTTCCGCGTAGGTCTCGTCACAGACGATCTCTCCACCCACTGTTGGCACGCCAACCGAATTGCCATAACCAGAAATGCCGCTGACCACACCTTCTAGAATCCAACGGCTCCGTGGATCATCAAGGGGGCCAAAACGCAATGGGTCCATAAGTGCAATTGGTCTTGCGCCCATCGTAAAAATGTCTCGGAGAATTCCACCTACTCCAGTTGCCGCCCCCTGATAAGGCTCGATTGCCGACGGATGATTGTGGCTTTCAATACGAATGGCTGCAGCAATGTCATCGCCAACATCGACCACACCTGCATTTTCGCCAGGACCAACCAAAACCCAAGGGGCCTCAGTGGGCAAACGTTTGAGATGAATACGAGACGATTTATATGAACAATGTTCCGACCACATCACTGCATACATCGCCAGCTCAAGATGATTTGGATCTCGTCCCAAAATACGAACAATGTCATTAGCTTCATCGTCAGTCAGGCCAAGGGATCGATGGAAGAAAGAGTCCATGAGTGTCACGCTACTGGAAGCTCCGCCGCTCAAATAATTCGCATTAAAATACTCGGGATAGTTGCATTAGATGAAATAATACTGTTGAATCATTGCTTATGGCAGGAAAACGTGGACCCAAATCAATGACCAGCGAACACAAGGCGGCAATCGCTGAAGGGCGAGAGCAAAACCGGAGTATTCGCATCTATCTTGAAGCTATTCAAGGAAACAAACCTAAGCGAGGGCGCAAACGTAGTGCCGAGAGCATTACGCAACGCCTTGCTGCTATTGAAGCAGACCTTTCTACCGCTAATCCCTTGACAAAATTGCACTTGATTCAAGAGCGGGCCGATCTCAAAGCCTCGATATCTACTACTGAAGTGGCGATAGATATCACTGCTCTTGAGAAAGACTTTATTGCTGTTGCCAAAGAGTACGGACAACGCAAGGGAATCAGCTACACAACTTGGCGTGAAATGGGTGTTCCACGCGCTGTTCTACAAAAAGCCAGCATTACAAGAGCTGGTTAATACTCCCATAAAGGGATTTAAGAAGTACAAGGCCGTCGTCGGACCCGAGCAGCGGGATACATGCCCGCTCCGGGTGCGGCATCAGCCCAACGACGTTGCGGTTCTCAGAACAGATACCAGCAATGTTGTCTACCGAACCATTGGGGTTGTCAACGTAACGCAAGACAATGCGATCTTCGCTCTGCAGCATCGCCAGCGTCTCGGCTGAGCATGTGTAGTTGCCCTCGAAATGGTTAATAGGAAGTCGAAGAGTTGTTCCCAACTCCGCTTCTGAAGTCAACACAGAGTTTGTTGATTCGACACGAACATCAACCGTTGAACATATAAAGCGCAAACCGCTATTTTTTTGCAGTGCGCCTGGAAGCAAACCTGCTTCGGTTAAAATTTGGAATCCGTTGCAGATACCTACGACCGGGCCACCCTCAGCAGCAAATTTCTCAATGGCTGTCATCACTGGTGAGAATCGAGCAATCGCCCCTGGTCTCAAGTAATCACCATGAGCAAAACCCCCAGGAATGATGACGGCATCAACCCCATTGATAGTTGAGTCACCATGCCAAAGAACTTTTGTCTCTTGTCCAGAAGCCTGAGCTACTTCTTGTATATCAAGCTCACAATTAGAACCTGGAAAGAGAACCACACCGATTTTGGCACTCACTGACCCGACGCTGCCCTATCAAGCTTAGTAATGAAAATTGCAGCGTCTTCGATCACAGGATTGATGAGAAGACGCTGGCATAGCTCGTTGACTTCAACATTCGCTGCTTCTTCACTCTCGGCATCGAGTGTAAAAACAATAGCTTTGCCCATTCGGACATTGCTCACCCCTCCAAAGCCCAACGTTGCCAACGAACGCTCGATCGTGGCACCTTGTGGGTCAGCAACACCGGGGCGTAAGTGGACCTCGACCATCACGTTATATGTCTTCACCTCTTTAGGTTTCCACATCTTCGGGTCAAGGCTGAACCCCAGGCCAATCGGCAAAGGACAAACCAGTCAATCGTTCATATGCCTCGACATAGCGAGCCCTACTTGTCGCTATTACCTCGGAAGGCAAGTGGGGCGGGGGCGGGGTCTTATCCCAATCAAGCGCATCGAGATAATCACGTAATGGCTGTTTGTCGAATGACGGAGGAACCGTCCCTGGGACCCAAGCATTGGCTGGCCAAAACCTTGACGAATCAGGCGTCATCACTTCATCGGCCACCACCAACTCGCCATCAAGCAAGCCAAGTTCAAACTTAGTATCGGCCACGATGATGCCTCGATCGGCAGCCCAAGCAGCGCCTCTTTGATAAAGCTCAAGAGAGATCTGAGCGGCTCGCCCAGCAAGTTCACTCCCTATCAAGTTGGTGGCCTCAGCAAACGAGATGTTGAGGTCGTGTCCTTCATCTGCCTTGGTCGAGGGGGTGAAAATCGGCTCATCAAGACGATCAGATTCAATCAATCCCGAGCGCATCGGCATTCCATGCACAGTTGTATTCGCCTTATATTCCTTCCACGCCGAGCCCGATAGATAGCCCCGCACTATGCATTCGATAGGCAACATTTCAACTTCACGACAAAGCATGACCCGCCCAGCAAATTCAGGAAGGCGAGCCCGCGAAGGAAGATCAGCCAGATCGGTGGAAATCAGATGGCTCGGTGCAACCGACCCAAGATGCTCTGACCAAAATGCGGTCATGGCTGTGAGCACACGACCCTTGTCTGGAACAGGCTCGTCCATAACCACATCAAAAGCACTTATGCGATCGGAGGCAACCATCAACAAGAGCCCGTCGCCCGCTTCGTAGATGTCACGCACCTTGCCCGAATAACGGTGAGGAAGATCAACCACGCTTGATTTGACCACCCTCATTTCACCGCGTCGAGTGCTTCAAATACTCGACCAACATGGCGGAGCGAACGATCGAGATCAAAAGCTTCGTCAAGCAGGTCGGCCTTCACCGTTACACGGTCATCAGCTTCAAGAAGGCCGCGGAAAGAGACCTTCTTTTCCCAAGCCTGCATGGCATTGTCTTGAACAATTCGATAAGCCTCATCACGAGTGAGCCCGCCTGCCACTAGTGCGAGCAAAACCGGCTGGCTGAAAACAAGCCCGAAAGAACGGTCAAGGTTTTCGATCATTCGCCCAGGCTTGACCACTAAACGTTCAATGAGCTCACGAGCACGTACCAACACGTAATGAGTGAGCAAAGACGAGTCTGGAAGAATTATTCGCTCGACCGAACTGTGTGAAATATCGCGTTCATGCCAAAGGGCGACATCTTCAAGACCAGCATGAAGATTGCCCCGCAGCACTCGCGCAAGGCCCGAAAGCTGTTCGGACTTAATGGGGTTGCGCTTATGAGGCATCGCCGAAGAGCCCTTTTGTCCGGGCTTAAACCCCTCTTCCGCCTCACCCACCTCAGTACGTTGCAGGTGGCGAATCTCGGTAGCCATGAGTTCGATTGATGCACCCACGCTCGCGCACGCGTAGAGATATTCTGCGTGACGATCGCGGGCAATCACCTGAGTCGCTGGAACCGGTGTCAGGTTGAGCGCACTACAAACGTGAGCTTCAATCGCTGGGTCGATGTTCGAGTAAGTACCGACCGCCCCTGACAATTTCCCGACTGCGATTGCTGCTCGGGCACGACGAAGGCGTTCTCGGTCACGGTCAGCCTGGAGACACCAGAGTGCCAACTTGGTGCCAAAGGTCGTGGGTTCAGCATGAATGCCGTGGGTTCTGCCCACCATGGGAGTCGAACGAAACTCAAGAGCACGGGCTTTTAGCACCGCAACTAATGCAGAAGAAGCTTCGATGAGCAGATCCGCCGCGGTGGTCAAACCCATTGACAGCGCGGTATCAACCACATCGCTTGAAGTCAGCCCGTAGTGAACCCACTTGCCAGCTGGCGGGCCCACTGCATCTTGAACGATGTCGACGAACGCAGCAACGTCATGATCGGTCACGCGCTCACGCTCATCGACTCGGGCAACAAAGTCGGCGTCAACCATGGGCGCACAATCACGTACTGCTTTTGCGTCCGCCTCGGGGACCACGCCAGCAATAGACCATGCCTCGGTTGCCAACACCTCCACCTCAAGCCAACGCGCAAAGCGCGCCTCGTCGGTGAATAACGCCGCCATGTCAGGCAAGGAATATCGAGGGATCATGTGCGTTTCTCCTCTTGGACCTGCAACGAGTCAAGCCCACCAAGGGCAATATCGTGGCGATACTGCATTCCGTCAAACGAAATGCAAGTAACGCCCTCATAAGCCCGCTTGCGAGCATCGGCAAGTGTTGCGCCAATACCTGTCACCCCGAGCACTCGCCCACCAGCAGTAACAAATGCGCCCGAAGCATCGGTCGCCACGCCAGCGCAATAAACGTTTACCCCTTCAATTATTTCAGCTGTTTCAATGCCAGTAATGCGATCGCCAACTCTTGAATTTGTGGGATAACCCGATGCTGCACAAACGACCGTCACTGCTACATCTTGAGTGAAGGTGGGAATGTCAGTGATCTTGCCTGCCGCTGCTTGGACCAACAATTCCACAAGGTCACTCGATAACAATGGCAAAACCACCTGAGCCTCTGGGTCGCCAAAACGCACGTTGTATTCAAGAACCTTCAGACCCTGGGGGCTCAGCATCAAACCAGCGTAAAGCACGCCCCTGTAGTCAATGCCCGCCTTGGTAAGGGTACGCAACGTCGGCAACACAGCTCGCTCAAGCACTTGGTCAACCAGGCTCGAAGGAGCTAGCGCGACGGGAGCATAGGCACCCATGCCTCCTGTATTGGGGCCTGTGTCACCGTCGCCTAAACGCTTGTGATCTTGAGCTGGCACGAGAGCTACCGCATCGCTTCCATCACACACCGCAAGAACCGAAAGCTCGGGTCCGCTAAGGCCCTCTTCAATGACGATGGTCCGGCCTGCCTCGCCAAAGGCTTTACCAGACAACTTCTCGGCAACATCTTCAGAAGCCTCATCGAAGTCGGTAGTAACAAGAACCCCTTTCCCAGCGGCGAGTCCATCGGTCTTGATCACATACAAACCATCTAGCTCACGAAGAAACTCAATTGCTGGCTTTACCTCGGTGAAGGTTCCATACCGAGCCGTTGGTACTCCAGCGTCAACAAGCAGGGCCTTCATCCAAGCCTTGGAGCCCTCAAGTTGTGCGCCATCAGCGCCAGGCCCAAACACTAACTTGCCCTTTGCCCGTAAGCGATCAGCCAATCCATCTACTAGCGGAGCTTCAGGGCCAATCACATATAGGTCAGCGTCAATCTCTTCTGGCGGTGTCGACACCGAACCCGGAATGCCAGGATTGCCTGGAGCAACCACCACCGAGTCAGCCGTTCGAGCCAAAACCGCCGCTAACGCATGTTCGCGTCCACCGCTACCAACAACACAAACCCTCATTAAGGACCCGCAATGAAACAACTTGCGTGACACTTTAAAAGTTTTCCTTGGTGGGTATCACAATTTGGCCTCCGGCCACGCGAGTTGTTTCATGTCAGGCCCTAACCCGCGACCCGAACGGTTTGAAGACGTCCCGGACCAACCCCCACATAACTAACTGGCACTCCAGCTTGGTCACTTAAAAACTGCACATAGGCACGAGCTTCGCTCGGGAGTTCATCGAGTTTGGTGGCACCCGAACAATCTGATTGCCAACCAGGAAACTCCTCATAGATAGGCACTGCCTTGTGCATTTGCGACTGATGATAAGGCATGTGATCAACTCGTTCACCGTCAATCTCATATGCCACGCAGACCTTAAGAACATCAAGAGTGTCGAGCACATCAAGCTTGGTTAGAAATATTTCGCTCAACGAATTGAGTCGGACTGCGTGGCGCAACATCACTGCGTCATACCACCCTGCTCGACGACGGCGTCCGGTATTGGTGCCGTATTCATGACCTCGATCAATTAAAAGGTCACCGACCTCATCGGTGAGTTCGGAGGGGAAGGGACCAGCGCCCACACGGGTGAGATAAGCCTTTGCCACCCCGATGATGCGATCAATATGGCGAGGGCCAACGCCTGCACCAACGCAGGCTCCACCCGCAACCGGATTAGAAGAGGTGACAAACGGATAAGTGCCGTGATCTAAATCAAGGAAGGTGGCCTGTGCGCCCTCAAACATGACCTGTTTGCCAGCTTCGAGTGCCATATGAATTTCATTGACCGTATCGGCAATACGAGGTGCCAAACGAGGGGCAATCTCATCGAGATAACGATTGGCAATCTCATCACCTGAAAGCGGCAGCCGGTTGTAGACCTTCGCAAGAATGGCGTTCTTTTCCTTGAGTACAACGTCAAGCTTCTGTCGGAAAATCTTGGGATCAAGTAGGTCCTGCACACGAATACCCACCCTGGCCGCCTTGTCGGCATAGGTCGGCCCAATGCCTCTCTTTGTGGTGCCAAGCTTGTTATTTCCCAAGTAGCGCTCAGCCAACATGTCGAGCTCTTGGTGATAGGGAAGAATTAAATGGGCATTGCCACTCACTAGAAGATTGGTGGTGTCTATGCCGCGATTTTCAAGCATCGCCAATTCATCGAGCAACACTTGAGGGTCGACAACAACCCCATTCCCAATGAGATTGAGGGTGGTCGGATGCAAGATCCCACTCGGTACAAGTTGTACGGCGAAGCTCTGGTCACCCACCACGATGGTATGTCCGGCGTTGTGGCCACCTTGGTAACGAACAACGACATCCATATCACCGGCGAGTAAATCAGTGAGCTTGCCCTTCCCTTCGTCTCCCCATTGGGTTCCGACGATAACCATTCCGGGCACGCGCGTCCCCCTTACAAGAACTGCCAGCGGTCCAATCAGCCTAGCCCTCACAGGAGCAGACGCGAAACGGGAGGCCCAAAGGCCTCCCGTTTCTTTCGATAGACGACCTTCCTAATGAAGGAAGGGAAGGAGCTTTAAGCGATTACGCCAGCTTAAATTGCTTTTGCCTGACGTGCCGCACGGCTAGCGAACAAGCCTAGGGCTGCGAATGCAAGGCCAGCAGCAATGAACAGACCGCTGTCGTTACCGGTGCGAGGCAGGGTTGCAGCAGTAAGCGCAGCTGGGGTTGCCTGGGTTCCAAGCACGGCTGGCGGGGTGGTGCCTGCCTTGTTGAACAAGGACAGCAAGGACAGCGGCAAGGTGTTGTTAATCAGGCAGTCAAGTTCAATCTTGTTTGTGAACTCCAACACACCAACTTGTACGGTCACGATCGCTGTCGCATCTTCAGCCATGTCGATCTTGATGGTGGGCGAAGTACCGGGCTGAATGGTGGGATTAGCAACCTGAACGTCACCAACGAGGACCGAGAACACTCGTGGAACCAAGGTGGGGTTGATGAGCTTGACGTCAACAGTGCCGTCGCTCAAGCAGTTGACACTGATGTCTGCCATAGGAGTACCAGAGATTCCACCAGGACCTGCGGGAGGCTGCGAAGGATCAGCAAGAACATCAGGAGGGGTAACCGAACAATTGGTCACCTTGCTAAATGCTGCGTCAATCGCTCCGTTGCTGATGTTGAAAGTCTTCGCAAGTTGCGAAACTTGGGCGATCGCGGTGTTGGCATCAAGGGTGAGCTTGAGGGGGGAAAGACCCATCTGTGGGTTCGACAACTCAATGGCAACGTTTCCAGTCGAAGTACATGATGCCGAAATCTTGCCAAGCATCGTGTCGATGACAATGTTGCCATCTTGAACGATTGGAGGAAGGGTCACCGTCGTCGGAATAGTCGATACTGGAATAGTCGATACTGGAGGAAGTGAAGTAGGAATAGTGGGAAGGGTGACCTCACTAGCCGCAACCGTGGTCGTAGGTGCCAGCGTCGTGCTGGTGGTCGTGCTGGTGCTGGTAGTGCTGGAGGGTGGGGGTTGAGGCTGAGTCGAGGACTCGTCACCCTCAGCGAAGGCGATGCTTCCCAACCCAGCAAAAGCTAAAACGGTAACGGCACCAGCCGCTACCAACTTGCGACTCATCTCAGCTCTTGGTCGTTGTGACGTTATTCCCATGGCCTTCGGCCTCCTTAGTTTCTTCTATCGAGAGAACTATACAAAACACTCAAATAGGACATTTGGTTCTTGGAGAGAGTTCGTCTCTCTCGTTATTGATACCTACTGAGCCACCCAACATTGTTCTGTGATATTTGTCACGTATTAAGGGGCAGAAAAAAGCCTAGATCAACTATGAGTCTCTGTGCACATTTTGTTAGATAGTCGTTGTCACGTAACAACCAATGCAACCTCGTCATTAATCACGTCGACCACGACCGTATCGCCCTCGACATAACGACCTTCGAGAAGAGCCAACGCCAATGGGTCGCTGATCGTACGTTGCAAGAGGCGCTTCAACGGTCGTGCACCAAAAGCCGGGTCATAGCCAATGGTGGCCAACTTCGCTCGTGCTGCATCGGTGACCTCAAGAACCAAACGCCTGGTTGCTACTCGAGCACGCAAAAGTTTAATTTGAATATCGACTATATGAACGAGATCATCTTCAGTCAGTGAACGGAATCGAACAATTTCGTCGATGCGATTCATAAACTCAGGGCGGAAGTAATCGCCAGGGTCACCCGCCAGATTAGAAGTCATGATCAACGCGACATTGGTGAAATCGACCGTACGACCTTGTCCATCAGTAAGTCGTCCATCATCAAGGAGTTGCAACAAAACGTTGAACACGTCGCCATGGGCTTTTTCAATTTCATCGAGAAGCAGCACTGCATAGGGACGACGCCGAACCGCCTCGGTTAGTTGCCCACCTTCTTCATAACCCACGTAACCGGGGGGCGCTCCAATGAGACGGCTTACCGAGTGCTTTTCCATGTATTCCGACATGTCGATGCGGATCATCGCCCGTTCATCGTCAAACAAGAAACCCGCAAGCGATCGAGCAAGCTCGGTCTTGCCAACACCAGTCGGGCCTAGAAATAAGAATGAGCCGATTGGACGATTGGGGTCAGAGAGACCAGCGCGGCTTCGACGAATTGCATTTGCCACAGCGGTTACGGCTTCGTCTTGACCAATCACTCGTTCATGAAGAACCTCTTCCATGCGAACAAGTTTGTGAACTTCGCCCTCCATCAACCTTGCTGACGGAACACCTGTCCACTTGCTAACAATCTCAGCAATGTCTTCTTCATCGACCTCTTCTTTAAGCATGCGTTGAGTCGACTGAAGCTGATCAAGGTGGTTACCAGCTACCTCAAGTTGGCGCTCAAGTTCGGGGATCTGGCCGTATCGAATCTCGGCGGCCTTTTCAAGATCGACAAGACGCTCTACCTCAATGCGGCGAGACTCAAGCTCTTCTTTGAGTTTTCTAATCGCGGCGATGGCGTCTTTCTCTGTCTCCCAATGAGCCTTCATGGCCGAAGATTGCTCACGCAGGTCGGCAAGCTCTCTATCGAGAGTCTCTAGGCGATCGCTCGAAGCAGCATCGGTTTCTTTTGCTAAGGCAACGTGTTCAATTTCAAGTTGGAGGACCCTGCGCTCAACAACATCAATCTCTACAGGCATCGAATCAATCTCGATGCGCAGTGCGGCGGCAGCCTCGTCGACCAAGTCAATTGCCTTATCAGGAAGGAATCTGCCTGTTAGGTAACGGTCTGACAAAACAGCAGCGGCGACGAGGGCTGCATCTTGAATTCGTACACCGTGATGGACCTCATAGCGCTCCTTGAGGCCTCGCAAAATTGCAATCGTGTCTTCGACAGAAGGCTCGCCCACAAACACTTGTTGGAATCGTCGCTCAAGTGCAGCGTCTTTTTCGATGTGCTTGCGAAACTCATCAAGTGTTGTGGCACCGATCATGCGTAGCTCACCTCGAGCGAGCATGGGCTTAATCATGTTGCCCGCGTCCATGGCTCCCTCGCCTGCGCCTGCGCCGACAATCGTGTGAAGCTCGTCAATGAAGGTCACTACCTCGCCACCCGAATCGGTAATTTCTTTAAGTACCGCCTTCAGGCGCTCTTCAAACTCGCCTCGGTACTTGGCACCAGCGACCATCGAAGCTAGATCGAGTGAAATAAGACGCTTGTCTTTAAGGCTCTCGGGAACATCGCCTTCAACAATCCGACGAGCAAGGCCTTCGACTATTGCGGTCTTACCAACTCCAGGTTCACCAATAAGCACGGGGTTATTCTTCGTGCGTCGCGAGAGAACTTGAATAACTCTGCGAATCTCGTCATCTCGACCAATTACCGGGTCAATCTTGCCGTTGCGCGCCGCCTCGGTGAGGTCGCGCCCATAACGTTCGAGTGCCTGAAAGCTCTCCTCGGGGTTTTGACTTGTAACTCGATGACTACCCCGTACCGTACGTAACGCTTCTAGCAATTCCTCAGTGGTGACATTGATCAGTTCTGACATGGCCAACATCACGTGTTCGGTTGAAACGTAGTCATCGTGCAGATCGACTCGGGCCTTGTCTGCACGCTCAAGAGTTGCTCGCAGATCACGGCTCATGCCCGCTTCAGAACCTTGCGCGTGAGGAAGCTTTGCCAGCCGATCTCCCGCTACGCCCGCCAGCATCGACGGATCAATCCCAACTTTTTGAAGAAGAGGGGTCACCACACCATCTCGCTGAACCAACAGGGCGACCAGGAGATGGTCAGGGGTTACCTCGGGATGATTCTCTGCACGAGCGGCATCAACTGCCTCGCTAAATGCCTCTTTGGTCTTGATAGTCCAGCGTTCTGGGTCAACGGCCATTGTTTTAGCTCCCCTTATCGTCTCTTAGGTCTACGGCGTTGCACATAGAGTTCGACTGCTTGAGAAACCGGAACGAGATCTCGGCGATAACTCCGATGTGTACTTTCGACTGCTGTGGCAGCTTCCGCTCGGGCACGATCAAGCTCGGCACGTAAAGCCACCAACTCGACCTCAAGTTCAAGTACTCGCTTAACCCCAGCAAGGTTGAGTCCTTCTTGAGTGAGGTCTTGAATGCGATTCATGCGCTCGATATCGCCCTCACTGTAACGACGACTTCCTCCACCCGTTCGTGCTGGGTCTAACAAACCTTTGCGTTCATAGATGCGAAGGGTCTGAGGGTGTACGCCAGCTAGTTCGGCTGCTACTGAAATTACAAAGACGGCATGACCTCGGTCTCGATTATCACCCCGTCGACCACGAACATCCATGTGCTACACCCCCAAATAACCGCGTGGTGATGAATCTTCACTTGCAGCCGCAAGAGCCTCTACCGCCTTGAGTTGTGCGTCTGAAAGTTCAACTGGAACAGCTACCTCAACAGTTACAAGCAAATCGCCAAGTTGTCCCCGTGCCCCCGGAACACCTTTTTCTTTAACCCGAAAGGTGCGTCCCGAACGAGTACCCGCAGGCACCCGCAAGGTAACGGTGCCATTGTCAAAAGTCGGGACCGTAATGTCAGCACCCAACACAGCCTCGGGATAGGTAATAGGGACGTTAAGCGTGAGGTTGTTCGCTACTCGACCAAACAGCGGGTGGGTCGCAACATGTACAACCACATAGAGGTCACCAGTTGGTCCACCGTGACGACCAGGTTCACCTCGTCCTTTCAGTCGAATACGTTGCCCATCAGCAACTCCGGCGGGAATACGAACCTTGACTGATCGTGGCCTGTGCTCTACGCCCGCACCTCGACACGTCGAGCACGGCGAGTCAATAACTTTGCCCTGGCCCGCACAATTTGGACACGGCGCAGAAAAGCTAAATGGTCCTTGGTTGTCATCAATCGCACCACGCCCCCCACACGCAGGACAGGGTTTGGGCATAGTGCCCGGCTTTGCTCCCGAACCATGACACGTTGTGCAACGCGCCTCGCTAGTCACATTTACCGCAGTAGTAACCCCAACGGCAGCATCGTTGAATGAGAGATGAAGCCCGGCTTCAAGATCTGTGCCACGTTGAGGCCCTGTGCCGCGGCTTTGACCCGAACGTCCGCCGCCGCCGCCACGGCTGAAGATTCCACCGAAGAGATCGCCAAAATCGCCGAGATCGTCTACACGAAAGCCGCCACCACTGCCGCCTCCAAATGGTGAACCCTGACCACCAAAACCTGCAGCTGGCGGGCCAAGCTTGCGGACTTCATCATATTCTTTACGTTTGTCGGGGTCACCAATCACGTCATAAGCGGTAGAGACTTCCTTGAATCGGTCTTCTTTACCTGGGTGTGCGTCTGGGTGGGTTTCACGGGCGAGCTTGCGATAGGCGCGGGTGATGTCCTTTTGGGTTGCCTTTTCGGACACCCCGAGAACTTTGTAGTAATTCTTCTCGAACCACTCCCGCTGTGTTGCCATGAACTACCCGCGCACCTGCACCATCGCTGCTCGCAACAAACGTCCACGCCAGCTGTACCCCGCTCGAAGCGTCTCGGTTACCACCGGTTCGCTGGCTACCCTTTCGCTGGCATCTCCTTCACCATCGTCACTTTTCTCATGCATCACTGCTTCGTGCGTAGCTGGGTCAAATGGCTCCCCAGTAGGCACAATGCGCACAAGACCTTCTTTTCCAAGAACGTCAAGCAGTTGAAGGCGTACGGTTTCGAGCGATTCATCACCATGTGCCAAAGCTGCATCGAGCGCGTCGATGACCGGCAAGATCTTTTCGGCTAAACCAGCAGCAGCTTGTTCGACCAACTCGATCTGGCGTTTTGCCATCTGTTTGCGATAGTTCTCGAACTCAGCCTGCTTGGCTTGGGCCAATGCAAGATATTCATCTCGCTCACCAGTAAGCGTTGCAAGTATCTGCTCAAGCGGTGACAATTCCTCCACGAGAGGGTCATCTTCGCCAGCGGGTCCTTGATCACCACCCACTTGTTCAGCCTCGTGGTTATTAGGGACCGCGTCTGGAAGGGGGTCCGTCTCACTCATGATGGGCTGTCTTCTTCGATGATCTCAGCATCAATGACCTCATCGTCATTCGGCATCGTTGACCCATCGGAACCACCAGCAGCGCCGCTAGCTCCGCCTTCTTCAGCCGCCGCTGCCTCATAGAGCTTCTGCGAGAAGCTTTGGCTTGCACCCATCAGGGCCTCGGTGGTCTTTTGAATGCGCTCCATGTCATTGCCCGCAACGGCTTCTTTCAATTCTGCCAATGCAGACTCGACGGCATCTTTTTCTGAACCATCAATCTTGTCGCCATGCTCGCGAAGCACCTTTTCAGTTTGATACACAAGGCTGTCTGCGCTGTTACGAATCTCAGCCTCTTCACGACGCTGGCGATCTTCCTCGGCATGGGCCTCGGCGTCGCGCACCATGCGATCGATGTCGTCCTTTGATAGAGAAGACTCACCGGTGATGGTCATGGACTGTTCTTTGCTAGTCGCCCGGTCCTTAGCCGATACGTGCACGATGCCGTTGGCATCGATGTCGAACGTGACCTCAATTTGAGGCACACCACGAGGAGCTGGGGGAAGATCAACAAGCTGGAACTTGCCAAGAGTCTTGTTGTACATCGCCATCTCACGCTCACCTTGAAGCACATGAATCTCAACGCTTGGCTGCATGTCATCAGCCGTGGTGAAAACCTCGGTGCGACGAGTTGGGATGGTGGTGTTGCGCTCAATGAGCTTGGTCATGACTCCACCCTTGGTTTCAATACCAAGCGACAGTGGCGTGACGTCAAGCAACAGAACATCTTTAACGTCGCCCTTGAGCACGCCTGCTTGTACAGCGGCACCAACAGCAACCACCTCGTCTGGGTTAACGCCCTTATGAGGCTCTTCACCAGTCAGGTCTCGAACAAGATCGGTCACCATCGGCATGCGAGTTGAGCCGCCTACAAGGATGATGTGATGAATATCGCCCTTAGAAAGACCGGCGTCCTTGATGGCCTGTTCAAATGGGACCTTGCAGCGATCAAGCAGATCGGCCGTTAGCTCTTGGAACTTTGCCCTCGTGAGGGTCTCGTCGAGGTGCTTCGGGCCCTCAGAAGTTGCCGTCACGAATGGAAGATTGATCTGGGTCGACTGCACCGATGAGAGTTCGATCTTGGCCTTTTCAGCAGCTTCCTTGAGGCGCTGGGTGGCCATCTTGTCAACAGCGAGATCAACGCCCTCCTTGGCCTTAAAGCTCTGCACCAACCAGTCGATTACCCTCTGATCCCAGTCGTCACCACCCAAGCTCGTGTCGCCATGAGTTGATTTCACCTCGAACACGCCATCGCCGATCTCAAGCACGGACACGTCGAAGGTGCCGCCGCCGAGGTCGAACACCAAGATGGTGTGGTCGTCCGTGCCTTCTTTGTCGAGACCATATGCAAGAGCTGCTGCGGTGGGCTCGTTGATAATCCGGAGCACTTCAAGGCCCGCAATTTGACCGGCCTCTTTCGTGGCAGTGCGCTGAGCGTCATTGAAATAAGCGGGGACGGTGATGACCGCCTGGGTCACCGTGTCACCGAGATAAGCCTCGGCATCTCGCTTGAGCTTTTGTAGCACCCGGGCAGATATTTCCTGCGAGGTGTACTTCTTGTCATCAATGTCGATGCTCCAGTTGGTGCCGACATGACGCTTGACCGAGCGAATGGTGCGCTCGGGGTTAGTAATGGCCTGGCGCTTTGCCACCTCACCAACAAGAACTTCACCATTCTTGGCGAATGCCACAACCGAAGGGGTCGTGCGAGCCCCTTCCGCATTTGGAATGACGGTGGGCTCACCACCTTCAAGAACGCTAACGACTGAGTTAGTCGTGCCGAGATCGATGCCTACTGCCTTGGCCATTAGAGCCTCCGGGATTCGTTTGTACGGGATGAACAAATCTCACCATAGCACTCCTCAACTCAAAACACTACAAAACTTGAGTGTTATTGACTCAAGTTTTCTATTACCCATAAAGTCATGCCATATTCACTGCGGCGAGATTAAAAAGCAAAGTACCATTCTGGACAAGCGGTCAGGGAGTTGAAAATGAGCCAAGTACACGCGGTCTATGCAGACGGGAGGTGGAACGGTCGGACGCTACGCGAGTGGCTACCAGACGTCATTGCCGACCTTGTGCGTGTTGCTCAGCCGGTAAAACTCATTCTCTTCGGATCGGTTGCCCACGGGGATCAGGGCCCAGATAGTGACCTCGACTTTCTTGTGGTTCTCGATCACCGCGCATGTATCGCTGCAGCCAAGCGAATCATCAACACGGCGAGCAAACGTATCGTTGGTCTGTAAGTTAGGAGCCAACAGCGAGGCCTGTCCGCTGCGCGCGGGATGCCTATTGGGCTGGCTGCATGAACATCTGCATGTCGAAATAGTCTCGCCAGGCAGCAATTTTTCCGTCACGCACCTCGAAGACTCCTGCAACGGGTAGCTCGATCTTTCGCCCACCCATCAGGAATCGATCGACTCGCTCTGTAAAGACAACGTCACCAGCGGAGGCGATACGCAAGATCTCGAACTCGATCGACTCCGAAGGCGGTACGAACATGCCGACAAGCGTGCGGATCGCGTCGAGCCCAACGGCTGGCGACATAGGGATGTTGTGATAAATCGCATCATCGGTGAACCACGTCAGGATCTCATCCATATCCCGCCGGGCCCACACCGCACAGAACTCTTTGACAACGTCCTCAGGCTGAGAGGTCACAGGTGTACTCCTTATTTCACGAAGGTGAACTCACCATAGGCCACCTCAACTTTTCTTATGGTTCTCGATCACCTCGACACACAAGACCGGTCGTCACCTAATGAGTAGGTTCTGCATCAGACCCGACGTCGAGCTCGTCTGACTCGGATCGCTGGGTCAGCGGGATGACACGGTGGGTCATGCAGATGCTGTTCGGGTTCGCGGTGTTGTCCCCGAAGGGCTCGCACGCCACGAAACCGGCGCTCAGGTACAGCGATCGGGCGGGCTCGAAGGCTGGCATCGTCCCGGTCTCCAGGCTCACTCGCTCACAGCCCCGCTCCTCGGCCAGCGCGACCAGCCAACCAAGGAGCGCTCGGCCGGAACCCCGCCGGCGCTGCCGCGTCGAGACCGAGACGAGCGCAAAGGTCGACATCATCAGAGGGGAAAATCCCCAACAACCCTGAAGGAAGAACACATCTGGTCAATGGGGGCTCAGAACCGGCAGGTGTGACCTTTCGGTTCTGAAGTTCCCCGCTCTCCCAAGCCTGGCGACAGGCTTCCAGCGGGTTCCCCAGATCGAAAGGCACCACAACGATGTCCGAATTCAAGGAGAGGTCGCGATAACACGCCACGTTTCGTGAATCGCTTACCGAGCTGCGATGAATCACCACCCATGTTGCCCCAGTGGTCACGCCCACCAATGCGATCAGCACGAACCACCGTCTTCGTGGGCGTTTCTTGGGGGAAACAACCGTGCGCGGTGTTTGAAGAATGCGAGTCAGAAGTTGTTGCGCGTCAGGGTGACTGACATCAGGCAAGGGTGGACGGGCTGCGGGGTCGGCCCGTCGCAATACGTCGAAAAGGTCGTTGTCGTCAACCAAATGATCACCTCGATCGCCCAAACCTAGGAGTCGAGCGAGTCGCCTCAAGGCTACGGCCATCACGAACGCTTCCCATCGGATGTTCGAGAATGATCGCCACCTTGGTCCTCGTAGGCTTGCCTGAGGCATGCACGAGCTCGATACAGGCGTGAACGAACCTGGGCTTCTCGACAATCAAGGACCTCGGCGATTTCCGCGTGGCTGAGACCTTCGAACACGTCAAGTCGAATCAGCTCTTGATCTCGATCACTGAGCATCTCTAGTGCTTGGGAGATGATGGCTTCGTCGTTGTCCAGATCGATGATTGTGTCAGGAATAGGACCATCGGTGCATTGGTGTTCGACAAGTTTGTTCGACAGTGCGGTTCGTCGTGACGCACCTCGCCGGTGGTTAGCCAGAACCCGCTTGGTCGTGGCATAAAGCCAGATCCGTGGATTGTCGTGGGCGCACAGCAGTTCCCGGCGTTGCCACGCGATCGTCATGGTCTCGGCTACCGCCTCTTGGGCGTCAACTCGCTGCGGGGTTCTTCGGATCGCATACGCGAGGACTGCTTCATAATGGTCGCCAAAGATCGACTCAAAGACGAGTTGAGCTTCAAGTTCGGCGAGGCGAATAACCGCCTCTTTGCGAAAGACCCCCAACAGCGTAAGGCCAGTGCTCAGGTAAGATAAATGGAGGACACGCGGTTATTCCAACCTGACACCATCGATGCGGACTGAGCACCAGCTTGGGTGGACGAGGTCGGATACCACGACCCCCCGCCTCCTGGATCATCAGCAAAATAGGATGAGCAGGTGCCAATTCTGAAGGACGAGGTCCGGTTGTCGAAACCCACCGACGAAAGGTTCAGCCACACCCCTCGGGTGGCGTAGGCAACACTTGTACCCGTATAGCTCGTCCCGTCATAGAGCCTGACACTGCTTGCGCAACTCAGCGCTTGCGTGCCGACCGAGTCCGTTGTCGCTTCCATCTTGGCAAGTTCAGCATCACGTTCCCCAGAAGTGTCGAAGCACGCAGCTGAATTGGCGGACACGACGCACGCTGTTGCTCCCTCCCAATCCTTAGCCAAGTTGATGACTCGACCCCGATAGGAAGCTCGAACTCCGTCGGCTTTCGAGGGACTCGTTGCCGCCTAGATTGGTGTTGCGCTCATCCCCATCGTCAACAACAAGACAGCCAGCAGAGAGCCCGCAACGGCCCCCCGATGACGACGGACCTTCGTTCGCATTGCAACGCGGCAAGAAAACACAGCAACCCCCCAGCTCGACGGACTTCGTCTGTCTAATCGAGATGTTAAAGCGGGGTCAACCCCAATGAGGTGAACTTTCAGGAACACTCAACCGCCACAACGGGAAACGCTCGTCGCCCCGCTGTAGCTGATCGTGTCAGAATCGATGGAACGTGCACCTGAGACCTCTGTTCTTTACTCGACGGCTCCGGCCCCCGAAGTACAAATGTTCATTTGCACAAACTCGACGTGATGCAACACCTTTCGTCAGGGGCCGAGGAGTGCTGCGGGGATCACGGCGACGCCATCGGGGCGTCGGTAGGCGTGCATGCCGGTCGTGATGATCACGGCATCAAGCAGTTCGGGGCCGAGTTTGGCTCGCAGCCAGAGGAGATGGCGGACGTCGTCGTCGTTTACGAGAGGCGAGAGCTTCACTTCGAGCGCCACACACTTTCCGTCGCGTCGTTCCGCTATCAGGTCGACCTCGTGCTCACCGCGGTGCGTCCGGAAGTGCGACACCCGGGCCTCTGACTGTTGCGCGTACACCCGGACGCTGAGCGCGACGAGCGATTCGAAGAGCGCTCCGAGGAAGGGACCGTCGCGAAATAGCGTGTTGCGACGCTCATCGCCCGCCAACAGTGCGTTCTCATCAAGGCCGAGCAACGCCACTGCAAGAGCGGGATCAGTGACATGGTGTTTGGGAGAGACAGCCAGCTCGTTCAGGTGAGCGTTGCTCGGGAGCCAGCCCGGGAGCGGGTCAAGGATAAACAGGCGTTCGAGGGCGTCGCGATAAGAAGTGACGGTGGTTCGTGCAGGTTGGTCGCGGGTCCCGGGACTAGCTGCGCTGGCGATCTTGGCATACGTCGTTGTGGTGGCGGTTGCCGCGGCGTAGGCACTCATCCAGCGTTTGAGGGCAGACGGGTTGCGCACCTTGGAACCGAGTTCGAGGATGTCACGATCGACGACTCGTTCGATGTAACTGTCGAGCTGCGCTCGACGAATCCGGCCAGGGAGATCACGAATGCCGGGAAAGCCAGACGCAACGATCTCCCCAGCGTAGGTCCTGAGGTCGACGGAGGTCTCGCCAGCGATGACCGGTCGGCGTCCCGTGAGCAGGTCGGCGAGGCTGACCGAGGGCTCGTATCCCCGTTCGACGAGCGCGAGAGGTCGCATTCGCAGCCGCAAGATGCGCCCTGCGCCCGAATGACGACCGGGATCGACGATCGACGCTGACCCCGTCAACAAGAACTGGCCTGGGGTTGCCCCGGCATCGACGGCTCGGCGAACCAAATCCCACGTGAATGGCAAGTGCTGCCACTCGTCGAGCAGGACGCGTCGACCATCGAGGATCTTGTCGGGATCGGCCTCCACGAGAGATCGGACGGTCGAGGACTCCAAACGAAACTCGGCATCGACCCTCTCGGCTGCCGTGGCGCTCTTTCCAACGCCCTTAGCACCTTCGAGTGAGATTGCTGCGGCCCCAATAAGGAGCTCGTCGAGTTCCCCATCAATGACCCGGTGATTGTAGGAGGGGGCTCGAAGTGAATCGCTCACCAGAGCAGTCTACCACTTTTATCCTACATTCTCGGGCAAAATTACTGTACATATTCGGGCTGATAAATCGTGCATTCTCGGGCTGCAATCGTGATCGACTGCGAACCGAAGGCCGGTTGCCGGGTTACCAGCCCTTCACCACCGACGCTGACCTCGCACTCGACCCGTCTCGACTCGACTCGCCACGCTCCCCCTGCTGACGATGCCTGATGGAGGTGCTGCTCGCCGACTGGCTATCCGCCGGAGCCACGACGACCGCCGTCGAGTACATCAGGCAGCTGTTCGCAACACCACGAGCCCCCGGCATTCAGCTCGCTGTTC
>JBBSKG010000024.1:0-24919 GCA_038256565.1 Acidimicrobiales bacterium
ACAACTAACGAGATTGCTCGCAACGTCTCAGAAGCTGCAAGGGGCTCCTCTGAGATTGCAGAGAACATCGGTTCGGTTGCCGGTGCCGCAAGAGCAACGACCGAAGGAGCCGCGGCGATTCAAGATGCGGCCGTTGGACTTAGCCGGGTTGCTGGTGACTTGCAGTCTTTGGTCGGCTCTCTTGACAGCGCAGCGCTGACAGGTCCACGAGCTGCTACTTGGGCGTCATCGAGGGCTCATGAGTCACATGAACGACCGTCGGCTGAGTCTGACGACCAAGAACACATGACTGGCAGTGGGAGCATTTGGTAGGTCAGCGGGGCCCCTTGGGCCGCTCTGGGTAGCAAGTTTCAACACCGCTCAACTCGGTACCCACAATGCCGATCACAGTAAGTGCAAGAGCGATGAAAGTCGGTCTCAAAGGAGGAAAGCGAGTGAACGCATTAGTAGTTGATGATTCCCGAGCGATGCGGATGATTCTTACGAGGATTATGACTGAACTGGGCTTTGAAACCCATGAGGCAGAGAACGGTCAAGAAGCTCTTGAATGCCTCCGACGAGTTGGCAGTGTTGATCTAGCGTTAGTCGATTGGAATATGCCGGTTATGAACGGCTTGGAGTTCATTCGAGCGGTTCGTGCTAACCCTCGTTATGCAGACATTCGTATTTTGATGGTGACATCAGAGACTGACTTTGGAAATGTCACTGAAGCGTTGGCAGCTGGTGCCGATGAGTATGCAATGAAGCCCTTTGATCGTTCGATGATTATAGACAAGCTTCAGCTCGTCGGCTTGGGGGCCTAACCCCCCAATGGATTCCACTTCCACCATGGTGGGTACAACCACCACCTTGAGCAACGATGCTTTTGAGTTCGTGCGTAGCCTGATTTATCAGCAAGCTGCCATCGTGATTGATTCGAGCAAGTCTTACCTCGTGGAGTCACGTTTGGCCCCTCTGGCACGCAAGGAAGGCGCCTCTTCGGTTAATGCATTTTTGCGCCAAGTCCGCAGCCAGCGTTCAGTCTCGTTACAACAACAAATTGTTGATGCGATGACAACTAACGAGACCCTGTTTTTTCGTGATGGGCCCGCCTTCGATGCACTTCGGCTCCAGGTTATTCCTGAATTGATCAAGCAGCGGTCGGCAGAGAAGTCCTTGAATATATGGTCTGCAGCTAGTTCTACGGGTCAAGAGCCTTACAGCATTGCGATGCTCTTGCGGGAGTGCTTCCCAGAGCTTGGCGCTTGGGACGTCCGTATCTTCGCTACTGATGTCTCTCGAGAAGTGTTAGAGGCTGCAAAGAAGGGCCAATTCAGCCAGATTGAGATAAACCGAGGATTGCCTGCGGCTTTGCTTTTAAAATATTTTCGCCAGGGTGGAACTCGTTGGACTATTCGAGATGACATTCGTCAAATGGTGACGTTTGCTCCATGCAATTTGGCTGGTGACTGGCCCTCAATGCCCAAATTTGATTTGATCTTGATGAGAAACGTTTTGATTTACTTCGACATGGTAGCGAAACAATCAATTTTAACAAAAGCCAATCGTTCGTTGAGCTGTGTTGGAAGCCTTCTTCTCGGTAATGGGGAGACAATGATGAATATAGATGCAGGATTTGATCGTATGACATATGACAAAGCCGTTTATTACAAACTAAAGAGATAGGACCCTCCTATGGACATTCAAGAAGATGACATCGTTCAGATTGTTACCGATATCTGGACTTCTATGCTCGGTATCGATGCAGAGTTTGCCGGAGCAGGCGGCGAGCTAAAGAGTGAAGAGCGCGTTTTGGCCGCGAGTGTGCAGATAAACGGTGATTGGCAAGGTGTTATTACCGTTATTTGTTCTGAACACTTGGCACGACAATTTGCTGGAACAATGCTCGACATGGACCCAGTCAAGATTGATAGGGCCGAGGTCCATGATGCAATTGGTGAATTGGCCAATATCACGGGTGGAAATTTGAAGAGCCTGGTAGATGGCTTTGGGCAGTTGTCGTTGCCGGTTGTTACTGAGGGTTTAGAACTAGCTTTTAGCATTCCGGGAAGCAAGGTAGTAAGCAACCTCGCGTTCCATAGTGGTGATGAGACATTTTCGATACTTATCGTTGCTAAGGCTGATTAAGAAAGTCGTACCAGTCAGCTACACCAGAGAACGAGTGGAAGGCAATGACGTGGAAATTTTGATTGTTGATGACAGCAAGGCTATGCGAATGATCGTCGCAAGAGTGCTGAAGAAGGCCGGTTACGGCGACAACGATCTTCGTGAGGCATGTAACGGAGTCGAAGCACTGGCTGCCATCAAGGAGAAGTGCCCCGACCTCGTGCTCGCTGATTGGAACATGCCGGAGATGACCGGTATTGAACTGCTGCAGGCACTGAAGGCCGAAGGCATTGAGGTAAACTTTGGTTTTGTAACCTCTGAGTCGACTGCAGAGATGAGAGAGAAGGCAGTTGTGAACGGTGCTCTTTTCTTAATTGCAAAGCCTTTCACCGTCGAATCTTTTCAAGACGTACTTTCCTCAGCCGTTAAGTGATCGATGAGTCGTGTGGCCTGTTGAAAGTTGTGAGACGATAGGCACTTATGAGTACTGAGATACCGCTTCCCATTCAAGAAGCTGTCCGCGATCTCTTGTCAGATTTAGTTGGTACCGGTGTCGCGGTCGACAAAACTTCGCCGTTGATCTTCGACGAAGAAGACACCAAAGGGGTTATCAGCGAATACATAGACGACGATAACGTTCTCGTGGCTCTATGTCTTGCTGATGGACCTTTTGCTTGTTATTGCGGAGCAGCGTTGTCAATGATTCCTGCGGCGGCGGCTAACGAGAGCATTAAGCGCAATGAGTTACCTGGAAATCTTCTCGATAACTATGCCGAGGTCGTTAATATCATGTCTCGATTAGTGAACAGTTCTACCTCGACGCATCTGCGTCTGGGCAAGGTTTATGTCGTTCCAGGCGATCTGCCTGAGGTAGTGGCTAACGCCGCAGCCTCCCCCTCTATGCGACGTGACTTCGTTGCGACGATCAGCGGTTATGGTTCTGGCAAAGTGTCATTGCTGCTTGTTTGAAATTCTTTTAATACGTCGTTTTCTAATACTCCGCTTTGTTCCAACTCGTTTCGTTTAGCGTCGAGTAGATCTATTGGCGTGGGGTCGCCATTCACGTCGGAGTTTCGGCGCTTAGGTGCAACAGACGCCTGCTGGCCTTCCATATCTTGGTGATTATTAAATGCTGTTTGTATTGAGAGTCGATGGTAGCTGTTGATAAGGAAGCCGATCAGGCCAACAGCTGTTCTGGCAAGGAGGAAAGCTAGAACAAACCGAAGTCCAGAGGCAGGTAGGTCGAGGTCGCCATTTAATGTGGCGCGCATCGACCCCCACCATAAGGTTAGGGATAAGAGAAGACTTATTGCGAAGGTCAGGTGAGCGTCCATTACCGCGTGCGATCAAGAGACCTAAGGCGGAGCTGCTCGTTGAATATGAATCGCCTAACTCGATCAGCATCTCGTGGGCTGAGGTCGTCAAAGCGGAAACTCCCGATGGGCTGACCTTTTGAATCAACGGCAGTGCGAACGACTACGGCGATTGTTCTAAATGGCTTATTGTCGACTGACACGATGGTTTCGACACGGTCACCAGGTTGAATAGATTCACTGCCTCCCAGAACACAGCTCATTCCACCTTCGCTGATGTCCAAGGTAGTTACCATATTTTCTGGACCGTTTTCACTTGCAATAACGACAGGAAGCGTGACAGCTAAACGGGCGAAGCTTCGTCGTTGGTGCAAGGTCGGTTCGCCATTTGCCTTGATGATCCAAAGAGGAAGGGGATCCCTTTCGGTAGCGAGAACAGTGCCCATGACATCGCATAGCCCACGGTGATGGATCCATTGAATGGTGACTGGTTCGCCCACATTGGAATATAAAACTGGGATGCTGAGCGTTGAAGGAGCCGCCACAGTGAGAATGGAATCGTTAATGTCTTCAAGACGTGATGCCAGCCAGTCTGGGTGATGCGGAGTTAATAGTTCAAGAATGGTGTTAATGGTGGGCCATTCAATTTTTGTCAAGATACTCATGACGGTTCCTCAAGCAACTAGGCGTTCGCTGAGCAGTGCTGCCCACAACGCTGGTGTGGCAGGGCGGCTGTTGAGTCGTGCAATGGGAATACCGGTTTGTAGGAGGGTGGCTGGACTAACAGTATCTTCAAGATGTGTGAGGGCGAGGGCATCTACTCCGCCGAGGCGATCGGTCCAGGCGACGATGTCTTCGTTTTTGTGATTGGCATTGACGACAGCCCAGATAGCGGCTGGTTGTAGTGCGCCCAGCATGTGATAAGCCCATAGTGCCTCAGAAGGACTCATCGATGATTCAACTGCAATGACTTGAGTTTGGCCTTGATGACGCCAACGGTTGCCTAGCTCACGCGCCACTCCTGTTTCGGCAATACGACGACTGGCTGGAATCTGACGTCCTTTATATAGGTGTGAAGCGAGGAGGACCTGTTCTGGGTCAAGTCCAAGATCGATTGCCATGACCCTGCCCAGTTCGAGCGCGTCGTTGCGGTCTCCAACAGCGGCGACTATTGCTCCTGCAAAAGATGGAAGTGCAGGCGGTCGGGGGAGTCGTTGCATAGCCGTGAAGATTGAGGAAGTGAGATCGGGGTCAGAGGTTTGGAGACTCCCCCTACAAGATGTGGCGGCTAGAGCTTCGGGGAGACCCAGACTGGTAAGTGTTTCCATGGCTGGGTTGGTTTCAGGCGTTTGTATTTGGTTTAGTTGATATATATGTGTTGGAGGGCGTTCTGGCGCAGGGCGTTGAGGGGTGGCTTGGGTCGTTAGATCTAGATCTGGCTGGTTAATATCAAGACCAATATCGTCAGCTATTCGATTGAGAACCGCAGCAAAGGGTGATTGCTCGGTCGAGATCGATGGAACCTTGCCGTTGGCCTCATCGTCACTGATTTGGTCAGCTAGGTCGAGGAGTGAACGTGGTGCTTCTTGGGGCATGGAAGTCTTGGGCGCGGGTGAACCTTCGACGATTATCTCGTAGCGCTCCTTGGAGAAAAAGCCTCCGATGCCACCAGATCGCAGCCGATTGGCAGCAATAATTACAGCATCGTTGTCGAGTTCGAGTTGAGCTTTCTCGAAGAGTTCCTCGAGACTGTCACCCTCAAACCGTTGCTGGCTGGGCAAGGTTCACCACCCCCACGTTTTCAAGCTGAAGCTGAGAGCCAAGCTCTGTATAGGAAAGGACAGAAAGATTCGGCAAGATCGTCTTTAAGAGACGATGGATTGCTGGTCGAAGTTGTCCAGCACAGACGAGTACTGGTTGGTCACCTCGTTGTTCGGAAAGGTTTGAAGCAGCTGCCACCTGGTTTATAAGCCGTTCGGTTGTCTCAGGATCAAGGGCTAGAAAACTGCCGTTATCACCTGACCGCAATGTTTCAACGAGAGCATGTTCAACAAGAGGTTCGATAGTGATGATGGGAAGACGGCCGTTGATGGCATGGGCTGCTGATATTGCCGGGCCAAGCGATTGTCGAGCAGCTTCAACAAGCGATTCGGGTTCTTTTGTAACTCTGGCCTTTTCGCTTATTGCTTCGAGAATACGAACAAGGTCACGAATAGCGACTTGTTCATCGAGGAGCACTTGCAACACTCGTTGAACTTCGGCGAGTGAAACCTGGGCGGTACCAAGTTCGTCGGTAACCGCAGGGTCGCTAGAGCGAACAAGATCGACGAGGGCCTTGACATCTTGGCGACTCAGCAATCTAGATGCGTGGAGTCGAACAATTTCTGCAAGGTGAGTTGTGATGACAGAAGAACGATCGACGACGGTTTCTCCAGCCACCTCGGCTTGAGAACTCAGCTCGGCTGGTATCCAAGTGGCGGCCATGTTGAATACCGGTTCATGGGTAGGCCTTCCTGGAAAACCATGAAGATTGTCGCCGATGAGAAGCGCCATACCGTAAGGAGCTTCACCTCTTCCGATCTCGACTCCATGTACCCGAATCGCATAGGTACCTGCAGGTAGATCTATGTTGTCGCGGGTACGTACGGGTGGAATGACAATTCCAAGGTCCATAGCGATCTTGCGACGGAGTGATCGGACTCTATCGAGCAGGTCACCGCCTCGTTCGGTGTCGACCATGTCCATGAGGTCGTACGCGATCTCGAGTTCTAATGGCTCGACCCGCATGTCAGTTGCCAGTCGTTCAGGCGAATCCCTCGTAATCGCCGGTTCAGATAGCTCTATCGCAAGCTCAGGCGCGGTTTCACTCTGATCACGAGTTGACGCAAACCAGAGAAGACCTCCGACTACTAGAAATGGGAGTTTGGGTAGACCTGGGATAATTGCCATTGCTCCAATAGCAATACTGGCAATTTTTAATGTTCGAGTTTGTCGCCCGAACTGGGACAGTAAATCGCTTCCCATGTCATGTTCAGAAGCTGCTCGGGTAACGATTAAACCAGAGGCGACAGAGATCAAAAGAGCGGGGATCTGTGAAACGAGACCATCACCAACACTGAGCAAGCTGTAGTTCTCTATGGCGTCGCTAATGCTCATGCCACGTTGCACGACCCCAATGATGAAACCTCCGAAGAGATTGATAATCGTGATGACGATGGCAGCGATGGCGTCGCCTTTTACGAATTTTGAGGCACCGTCCATTGCGCCATAGAAGTCAGCTTCGTCAGATATCTCTCGACGGCGAATGCGTGCTTGGTTTTCATCAATAAGTCCAGAGTTGAGATCAGCATCGATAGCCATTTGCTTACCTGGCATGGCGTCAAGGGTGAAACGAGCGCCTACCTCTGCGACCCGCCCGGCACCATTGGTGATAACTACAAACTGGATTACAAGAAGAATCAGGAAGATCACGAGACCAACGATGATCGAACCACCGATTACAAAGTGACCGAATGATTCGATGACATTGCCGGCAAATCCATCTAGAAGGACTAAGCGGGTGGCGCTTACGTTGAGCGAGAGTCGGAACATTGTGGCAATGAGGAGCACCGAGGGAAAGACAGAGAAGTCGAGGGCTCGTTGTACCGACATGCTCACGAGCAATATGAGCACCGCTCCGGCGAGGTTCATGACCAGCAGGAAATCTAGGAGTGCAGCAGGCAAAGGCACGACCATCATTACGACTGCGGCAATGATGGCGGCTGGAACGCCTATTTGACCGAATTTGGTTGGGCTCACGAGACCTCGCGGGTTATGCCCCTCCGTGGCCTTACCTGAAATCGATCACCATCCTGGTGACCCTATATCTATCGGCCTTTTTTTCTCATACTTGAATGAGCCATTAATGGACGGCTAGCTCTTAGAGCTCTCCATTTGATTTGACCTTTGGTTTGAGTTGATCTGGAAGTTCGAAAATATTGCTGAAGTTCTTACGAGCACCGAGGGTAAAGACAAAGGCAAGTACCTGGGCTACGGCTTCGTAAAGTTCAGATGGAATCTCTTGGTCCAACCTACAAGATGCGTTGAGAGCTCTAGCTAGGGGGGGTTCATGCACGATTGGAATATGGTGGATCTCCGCTTGTTCGCGGATTTTTCCCGCAATGACCCCAACGCCTTTTGCAACTACACGTGGTGCTCGTTTTTCTGGGTCATAAGTAATGGCAACGGCGACGTGTGTTGGGTTTACGATGACTACATTGGCACCGGAAACGGCATTGATCATGCGGTTGCGGCTTAATTGTTGCTGACGTTGCTTAATCTCGGCCTTTACTAATGGGTCACCTTCAGACATACGGTTTTCATCTTTGATTTCCTGTTTGGTCATCTTCATGCCCGTCATAATTCGACGTTTCTGAATGGCAAAGTCGAGGGCAGCGAGGAATAGGCCCATCCAAGCGGCATTTCGCCAAATGGTGATCGTGGCTTTTCCTATGAGTGGCAGAACTGCGTACATGGAAGGGCGGTCCATGGCGATGACTTGTTTCGAAACACTGTTAAGTGTTGGCCATGCGACAACAACCAAGGCTGCGACCTTTAACAGAACCTTGAGCGCATCCCACAAGGAATGTGGTGACATAAGCCGTTTGATGCCCTTAAAGGGATTGACGCGATCGGGTTTGGGTTTGATTAGTGATGGGTTGGCGCGAAGGCCCACTTGCGCAACATTGCCAACGATGCCAATTACAACCATACCCATGACAAGCGGAGTAATTGCGAGCGCTGAGCCCAGAAGTGCATCACCGAACAAGCGCATACCGATACCTGGGTCGAGTGAGCTTGCGGCGCGTTCCATGCCTGTCATGGTTCGCTGAATCAGCTTAAAACTTGAGTTGAGTGTTCCGGGTAGAAGGTAAGTAGTCCCCAAGATTTGTAGCCACATGACCAGATCGGGAGATTTGGCGACCTGGCCTTTTTTCTTAGATTCGCGTTTCTTTTTTGGGGTGGGTTTTTCGGTGCGCTGACTCTTGTCGCTCATGGTGAATCTCTATCCACCAACGACTTGGAGGCCGTGGCGAATCATGGGGCGAAGTAGAGAACTGAGTGCCCCAGGCAGAAGTGGAACGGCAAGCCCAGCAAGACTGATAGTCATCAACAGTTTGATTGGAAGTCCTAGTAGGAAAATGTTGAGGTGTGGTGCTGCTCTAGCAAGAAGTCCCAAAGTGATTTCTGTGAGGAAAAGCGCGGCCATGAGTGGTGCTGCGGTTTGAACCGCTGCGACAAAGAACATACTGAGATCTGCTGACATCAACTTGGCGGCGGCCGCGAGGTTGATATTGGTTAGAGGTGCGGCATCGAAGGACGATATGAAACCTCGAACGAGCATTAGGTGGCCATCGATGGCAAAGAGCAAAGTGACTGCTAACAAATTGTAGAAACGTCCGAAGGCGCTGGCAGGGGCGCTGCTCAACGGGTCGAATAACTGGGCGATAGTGAAGCCGCTGACTAAGTCAATGATGTTGCCAGCTGCCTGAAGCGCGCTAAAGAGCATGAGGGCAATGAAACCCATAGCGAGCCCAGCCCCCACTTGAAGAATCGCCGAGGTTACTAGTGGGGCTGTTTCCATGGGGACGCCCTGGGCGGCAAGTTTGGGACCGAGTGCCAGAGCGAGGGCCGCTGCAAAACCGACTCTTACTTGGCGCGGAATGACCCTTTGGCCAAATGGTGGACAGATGAATACCCAAGCCGTGGCTCTGACCATCGCTAGTAGATAGCCGGTCAGTAGCTCGGGCGAAAGCGTAAGGGTCATGTGTTCTGTAAGAGCGTGGGTATGAGATCGAACAATTGACGCGTAAAGCTCAGAATCTCAGCCATCATCCAGTTACCAGAGACCATCATGACAACTGCGACACCAATCAGCTTTGGAACGAATGTCAAGGTCATTTCTTGCACTTGGGTCACTGACTGGACCAACGAGATCGCAAAGCCAACCACCAGTGTGACAATCATGATTGGTGACGCGAGCTTGGCGGTGATCAGCAATGTTTGAACTGCAATGTCGATGATGTTGCTATCGGTCATGAGGGCCTTCCAGTTGCGGAGTTGTAGATGTTGCTCATTTGAAACTTGTTAGCAATGAGCGAACTATGAGATCCCATCCATCAACCATGACGAAGAGCATGAGCTTGAAGGGAAGAGCCACCAGCATGGGTGGAAGCATCATCATTCCCATTGACATAAGTGAAGTACTGACCACGATGTCGATGACAAGGAACGGTATGAAGATGATGAAGCCAATAATGAATGCCGCTTTGATTTCCGAGAGGATGAACGCTGGCACAAGCGAAGTCATGCTGATGTCTTCGGGGGTATCAGGACGCTTATCGCTTGCAGCGGCAACGAAGGTGGCCAATTCACTTTCGTTGGTTTGTTTCATCATGAATTTACGAAGTGGTGGCACGGCGGCTTCATAAGCCTGTGACTGTGTTTTCGTGCCATCAAGGAGAGGTTGTAGAGCTTTATCGTTTAACTCCTTAAAGGTTGGAGCCATGATGAACAAGCTGAGAAAAAGGGAAAGCCCAATGAGAACTTGATTGGGCGGTATGCCTTGAAGACCAAGCGCATTACGGGTCAACGAGAAGACAATTATGATGCGCGTGAAACTTGTGAGCATGATCAACAGCGATGGTGCTACCGAGAGAAGTGTCAGCAACAAAATGATCAGCACACTCTGGCTTGGTTTAGTTTTTACGTCGCCAAGATCGAGAGTGAGGGAGGCGTCTGGATTGGCCACGGGCTGATTGTCTCCAAGCACTGGAGTTGGAATGGTCGCTGCGGGCGTCGTTTGCGCGCTAACAGGAGCGGCATCTAAGCCGATTACCAGACCGAATGCGAGACCTAGCACGAGAAGAAACTTTGTTTTATTAAGATTTACGACTTGCACGGCTCCTCCGGGAGCACGAGATTTCAGGGCCGGCGTACGGTCCTGTCCCGCATGGAATCGATGAGGGTCTTCCATGTTGGGAAGGAGCCCGAAGGCCCCGCTTGAGCCACTGTCCCTAGTAGCTCAGGTTCTTCAATCAAATCTTCTGGATCGCTATCAAGTAGCAAAGTGACATTGGTGTCGGTGACGCCTAATAGGAGTGCTCGGTTCCCTGTTCGTACGAGTGCAATAGAGGCGTTTCTGCTCAGACCTTGGCGAGCCACAATCTCGATGACTCCACGTTTGCGGCTGATTCCACCGATACCGTTTCCCTTCTTTAGATAAGAAGAAAAGGCAAGCATGAGAGCGACTACAACGACTAGAGCAATGACTACACGAAAGAGTGTTTGAATAATTGAAACACCGTCCATCAGCGGTGGTGGCCCTTAGAGTCAGATTCATAACCAATGATTTCGGAGATACGGATTCCGAACTCTTCGTCGATAACAACGACTTCGCCACGAGCGATCAGCGTTCCATTGACAAGCACATCGATGGGGCTGCCAGCGGCTCGATCAAGTTCGATTACTGAACCGGGGGTTAGGGCAAGAATATCCTTAACTAACAATCGTGTTCTTCCCAGTTCTGCGGTGACGCCCATCTCTACTTCGCTGAGAAGTTCAAGCGAGCGAATGGCGGGAGTCACGGTGTTGGTATCGAGTGGAGCAAACTCATGTATAGCCATGTCGGCGCTATCGCTTGAGTCGTCGATTTCGGCGTCATACATCACGATTAACAATGCCGCTATTTGGTCATCGACCTTGAGCGCAGCAAACAAGGGCTCTTCATTTAACTGATTATTTGTAACTTGTTCGCAGGCGATCTCTTTAGATTCGGTTACTGAGATTTGGACGTTAAGACTTTCACCAATCATGTTTCCAAGCTGATTGAACAGGGGGTTGACGCTCGACATTGAGTTATCGTCGTTGCCATCGTCTGACTGGTTGAGCAAGACAGACGCTGGTTCAGGAGACATAGCAAAGATCAGTGTTGCGTCGAGGCCAACGAGGCGCGAAGAAATGGCACGCCAGCCTTCTTGAGCCAGAATCGTGCGGGCGTCGGTTGACTCGATTGGCTCAATGATTGCCTGGTCACCCCCAGGAAGAATGCTTTGCAGAATGCCACCACATGATTGCAAAGCGCTTAATGACGTCTCGATATCGGGATGTGTAACGGTCATGGTGCCTCGTTTGGTTCAGTGCCTTCGACGATTAGACAAGCGAGTCGTTTACCTTTGCGTCCAGCGACGGCCTTATAGCAAGGCACTCCAGCGATCGATACCGCTAGCGCAAGATCAGTTGGATGGCGCAGCGGCAAGATATCGCCTGGTCGAAGATTGACAATGTCAACAGATGGCAGTGTTACTTCTTTGAATTGGACGCTGACATTGACTGGAGCGTTATCGAGCCTGGCACTTATCACATTCTGAACGGCGATTGGGTCGACTGGGATTCGGCCGTTTAGTAACGCGTTGCCAACGATTTCATCGAGGATGGGTTGAAGTGAGGTAAAGGGAATACACAGGGTGGCAGTGTCTTCGATGGTACCGATTCGCATGTCGTAAGAAATTACGACCACCATGTCTGTAGCCGAGGAGATTTGGGCGAACTGGGGATTGGATTCTTGATTCAGAATGGCTGGTTCGATATGGGCCAGTGCCTCAAAGCCGTATTGCAGTTCGTGTAGCACACGGACCATGAAGTTTTGGAAAATAGTTTGTTCGATGTCTGTCAGTTGACGTCCGGGGGTGTCGCCCGTTCCTGTCCCACCGAGCAGGCGATCGATAATCGTCATTACAACCGGAATAGGTATGTGAAATAGAGAGGCACCTGCGAGTGGAGGTAGCGACAGGACCGCAAGATATGAAGGGTTGGGTATGTTACGTATGTACTCGTCGTAGGTGTACTGATTGATTTGTTTCAATGAAACCTGCGAAACAGAGCGGAGAGTCGTCGACAGCACGGTTGTGAACTGGCGTGCAAAGGTTTCATTAGCAATTTGCAGAGCGCGTACGTGCTCGCGGTTGAACTTGTTGGGACGTCGAAAGTCGTAAATAAGAGGAACGGAGTTTCGTGCCCCTGAGGTAGCCGACTTCATATCATCCCATCGGCCGATAAGGCTCTTACTTAAGTTTGTTTTTGTCTATGTTTATTGCATGACGAATTCGGTGAAGTAGACGGTCTCGATTTCGCCGTGAAATGCCTTCTCCAGACGCTCAACGAGCAGCCCCTTGGCGTGTTCACGGCCGGCGGGGGTTACGAGCTCTTCGTAGGTCCTTCCACCGAGGACCTCGATTGTTAGGTCAAGCGCTTTGGCCCAAGTTTTGGCGGCGTCTTCTTTCGGGTCTGCTCCATGCCCCGCTCCACCTTTGGGGTCATGACGAAGCTGAAGGGTGATGCCGACCTTTAAGAAGCGTCCATCGCTCACGTTTAAGGTAACGGGTTCGAGCTTAATTTTTTCGCCGTCGGGAACAGTTGTGGTTGTGCTCAGCGTCGTAGGTGTTGGGTCAGCGTTCGTAGATCCACCGCCACCACCCATGACCTTTGCGCCCGCGACGAGACCGATTGCGATGATGATCGCTGGAATCAGATTGCTCTTGGCCTTCTTTGGAGTATCGGTGCCTGAGTCGTCTCCTTGGTCTTTTTTCTTCTTTCCCAAGCCCATCTCAGGCTCCTTCCTGGTTCGGGTTTTGCACGGTTGCATGCACAACTATTTCGACTCGCCTATTAGCGGCTCGTCCCTCAGGTGTTTCGTTTGACTCAATGGGTGTGAACTCCCCATAGCCCACAGCAGAGAGTCGGGGTGAACTGATGCCCTGAGATTCGAGATGACGAGCTACTGAAGTTGCACGAGCGGTTGAAAGTTCCCAGTTTGTGGGGAACCGGCCCCCACCATTAATAGGGGTGTTATCAGTGTGGCCTTCGACGCTCACCTTGTTGTTAACCCTAGATATTGGACTGACGAGATGATTGAGCACTTCAGCACCAGCCGAGCTAATGATGTCTGAACCAGTGTCGAAGAGAACTCTGTCGGAGGCAATGCTGACAATGAGACCTCGTGTTTCAAGTCGAAAATGAGCAGCGTCGCTGAGGCCGACTTCAGCAAGCTCTTTCTCGATAGTTTCTTTGGTCTGTTGTAGTGTGTCTTGTTCTTTTTCGAAGGCCTTTTTTTGAGCCTGTTTTTCGACCAGCGCCGCTTCTGCCGCGGCTGCTGATTTGATCAGTGGAATTGCTGGGGAAAATGCAGTTCCGTCCAGTACGCCTTTTCCACCTTCAAGGACACTGACCCCCGCAGCTGGCGCTCCTCCGCCTGATTGAGGCAAACCCTGGCGAAGCTTTTCAAATTTGGCGAGGTCAACTTGGCCTATCGAGTACAACACAATGAACAAGACCATGAGCAAGGTGATCATGTCGGCATAGGTGATCAACCAACGTTCGTGATTTTCGTGCTCCTCTTCGTGAGCTGCTTTTTTGCGCCGTGCGGACATGATCAGGCTGCCTTGTCCTCACCCGTAGGTCGTTCTTTAGCAGGAAGGAAGGAGAGCAATTTTTGTTCGATAATTCTTGGGTTGGCACCAGCTTGAATTGAGAGCACACCTTCAACGATTAGCTCCATGTGATGTGCTTCAATTTCGGCTACTCGCTTGAGCTTGCTTGCCATTGGAAGCCAGAACACATTGGCGCTCATGACACCCCACAGGGTTGCAACGAATGCTCCAGCGATGAGATGCCCAAGCTTTTCAGGTTCACTCAGGTTTTCAAGGACATGGATGAGGCCAAGGACGGTTCCAATGATTCCAAGCGTGGGAGCAAAGCCGCCCATGTCAGCAAAGAACTTGGCACCAGCCTTGTCGTCTGAACGTTTTGTAGCGATCTCTGCTTCGAGGATTTCGCGCAGTTCTTCTGGGTCGGTCCCGTCAACGGCGAGTTCTAGACCCTTTTTGATAAATGGGTCCTCGATTGTTTTGGCAGCGTCTTCAAGGGCGAGCAAACCTTCACGACGAGCAAGCTCAGCGAACTCCACTAGTTTCGTAACGGTTTCTTCAGCGGAGTGTTTCTTTGATGCTAGGGCACCTTTTATTGCTGTACCGAGACTGGCGGTGTCTTTCATAAGCCCACAGGCCATTGCTACTCCGAAGGTCCCTCCGAACACCAAGATCATGGCGGGCGGAAGCAAAATGGTGGCTGGGTTCCCCCCTTCCATAATCATGGAAACCATGACCGCTCCGAACGCGATGAGTATTCCGACAATGGTTGCTGGATCCATGCCTCAACCCTCGTCGTTTAGGTCGGTCACAACGCGCAATGAAGGTGTTGATGCCGTTTGTGTATCGAGATGATGCGAGTGGGCCACTATCGAGGCACGAAACTCACGGACTTGATTGATGATGTCTTGTGCCGTTTCTAAAACGAGATATTTAGTCCCGTCTAGGAGGGTGATGACTGTATCTGGTGTGATGTCGATTCGTTCGACCAGGTCGCAGTTGAGCGCAAACGCCTGACCGTTGAGTCGTGTGAGCATGATCATGAGATGTCATCCCTGATGTTTGGTTGTGACCGTTCTTTGGGTAGAGCAACTGTTTCATCGGCATCACTAACTGTGAACTGAGTAAAACGCGAAACGACGGGCTCCTTTTTCGAAGCCCGTCGTTTACCTTCTCTAATGGATGAGCGATTTTATTTAACGCTTGAGGTTCACCAGATCTTGAAGGAGTTCGTCAGAAGCGGTGATGATGCGGGAGTTCGCCTGGAAGCCGCGCTGGGCAACTATGAGGTTTGTGAACTCGGCAGCAAGGTCGACATTTGACATCTCCAATGTTCCACCGTTCAGTAAGCCTCTACCGCCCGAACCCGTTACGCCCACTTGGGCAAGACCAGAGTTCACGGTGGAGCGGAACATTGAGTTGCCTGCCTTTTCAAGACCACCTGGGTTGTTGAACCCGGCAAGAGCGATCTGGCCAATTGACTGGGTCAAGCCGTTGGAGAATACGCCGGTGAGGGTTCCGTCTTGTGCGATGTTGAACGACTGTAACGAGCCCATGGTCGAGCCGTTTTGGCTCAACGGAGTGACCGTTCGCTGGGTTCCAAACTGAGAGAGTCCACTCGTGGACAGAGAGATGGTGTTGCCACCCCAACTCGCCCCTAACGGGGTGACTGTAATGTTTGCAGGGCCCACAAGCACGCCAGTTGCAGCAGCGAATGTAAGACCACCGGGGCCACTGGTACCAATAACCGTAGCGGCCGAGTCGCGAATATTGAGTGTCCAAGCGTTTGGTCCTGTGTTAAGAAACTCATAAGTCATCGGGTACTCAAGACCTTGGCCGTCATAGACCATTGTTGAGGTGACGATTCGAGTACCTACCTCGGGTGGTCCTGCTGCGTAAACAGTGGCGTTTGCAGGAAGGTTTCCCGAGAGGGCAGCAAGAGAGGTGCGAGTTGGGGGAAGGAGCGTGCCCAAGGGAAGCTGGAGGTTCCCAATTGCGTCGTTGGTATTTATAACTCCAGCGGCCGCCGTCCAGCCTTGGACAACGCCACCATCGGGAGATACAAGTTGACCGTCGGTATCAAAAGACAGAGAGCCTGCCCTGGTGTAAAGGGTTTCACTGCCTGCTTTGACAATGAAGAACCCATCACCTGAGATTGAGAGGTCATTGGCACGACCTGTGAGTTGGGCTGCTCCTTGGTTGAAGTTGGTGCTAATCCCTGCCAACTTCACGCCTAGCCCAACCTGTGCGGGGTTGGTGCCGCCAACGCCATTTTGTGGTGAGCCAGCACCTCTTAGAACCTGGCTAAGCAGATCTTGAAAGATGACTGAGCTTGACTTGTAACCGGCGGTGTTGACGTTGCTGATGTTGTTGCCGATGACATCCATCATCGTTTGGTGACTGCGCAGACCAGATACTCCAGAGAACATTGAACGAAGCATGAGTTAGTTCCTTTCGGGTTGTGACTTGTTGATGTTTTGTTTGAACGTAGGGAAGCGTTAGAGAGCGGGTGCCTGGCTGACCTCCGCTATAGCGCTATAGAGCACTTCGTTGTCGCCAACCTTGAGCAACGGACCCGAAGGTGTCGATCGAAAGCCGGTAACGATGCCGGTGGCCCGTTCTCCACCGGTGTTCATGTAGGTGACTTGTCTTCCGATCAGTGCCATTGCTCCACTTTCGTGTTGTGAAGCAGTTAGTTCTTCAAGTTTTTCGACCATGGTGAATTGGGCAGTTTGAGCCATGAACTCGGCACCATCTGCTGGGTTCATTGGGTCTTGATATCGGAGTTGGGCGACAAGCAATTTCAAGAAAGCGTCTTTGCCAAGTCCGTTGTCGGGGTTCGTCGGCGGGGCAACGGGTGGTGTGTTGATTGGGATGTTTCCGGTTATTACTGTGGGCATGGTTCCTCCTTAGAGCAGGATGTCTACGACGGTGTCGGATGCTGTTTCAATTTGGATAGGAATGTTTTCTTCAGCGCTCCTATTCTCCTTTTGAGATGCAGAGGCTTGGTTGCCAAGTGGTGTTTGCTGCTGATCTGATTGGCTGGTTTGGCCCTGCAAGTTCGCATGGGAATTAACTGATAGCTGACTGGTATTAAGACCCGCATCGTTGAGAGCTGTGCGTAGGGTTGCGAGTGAGTTTTGAAGCATGTCTTGAGTCGCTGCCCGCTCAGCGTGGATATGAAGTTGGATACTGCCGTTCTCTAGCACTGCTCGTACCCGGACGGCACCAAGTTCTGCTGGGTGCAGTTCAATGGTCATGTCGTAAGACCCGTCTGCACGATGGCGAAGCGGTTCAACAGCTTCGACTAATTGTGTGTGCACCACTGGTGCGGCTGTTGCTGTGTCAACTGGTACGGCAGTTAAAGATTCAGGGGCTCGGGGAGTGGCTTCGATTTTGCCCGTCAAGATGCTTGAGAAGTTTGTATCGACCAGCGTTTCGTTAGGGGTCTGATCTTGGTTTTCAGGGCCTTGAACCACCGAGGCAGCGTCTTCAAAGGTTAGTGGCGAGACGTTTTGTTGGTTCGCTTGGCTCTGCTGCCCATTGGATTCTTGTTGGGTCATGGCAGAACTGGTATTTGTTGTCGTGCTCGTTGACCCTTGAAATGTCACATTGGCTGGCTGGGTGGTTGGTGTTGTGGTTTCTGTCACTTGACCTGTTGTAACTTCATCGATATTCAGGCTGAGATCACTACTTAGATCGAGATTTACGCCGTCACTTCCAATCGATAGTGAGGCCGATGCTGATAGTTCAGCCGCTATGTCAAGAGGGGAGCGTTCAGCCATATGAGCCTGTACTGCCTCTTTTGCGGTGTTGGCTACAGCATCAATAACGGATTCTCCGAGACCTGCTTTAAGAGAAACGTCGAAAGATGAGCGAAGCGCTACAAGTTTTTGTAGTCCGATTAATGGAGAGAATGCCAGATTGAGCGCCACGGAGTTTGATGCATTGATCTCAACAGCACTTTCTTGAGCTACAGACAACTCGGGGTCTGTTGTTGTCTGGTCGAGTGGCGTGGAGCAGGAGTGATGGTTAAATGCTGCGAGGAGAGACGCGAGTAGGTCCTTGAATCGTTCGGGGCCTTGTTCAGCAGAGTTATCATCACCCTCGTTAGTTTCGGCGTTGATTTCACCTGAGACCCGAGTAGATGCATTGAGCTGTACTCCGGCGTCGGCTTGTGCCGATGCAGTTATTGTAGGGAGACCTGGAATTGCAAGGGGCATTGTCATGCTCATGCGTTAACTCCTTCCAATAGCGCCATTACGCGCTTGATGTATGTCTGGGTTTCTGAATATGGAGGTACTCCTCCGTATTTGGCAACCGCTCCTGGGCCAGCGTTATAGGCAGCAAGCGCCATTTCTACTGAGCCGTATTCGTTGAGATAAGACGAGAGCAAACGCGCGGCCCCATCTATGGCTTCACTCGGTACAAGCGGATCGACGCCAAGACCAGCTGCAGTCGCGGGCATAAGTTGCATAAGACCTTGAGCCCCAGCCTTGCTGACGGCTTGCGGGTTCATGCCCGACTCGGCCCTGGCAACAGCTGCTAGTAGCTGAGGTGAGATGCCATATTGCTCACCAGCTGCTGCGAAAAGATTGTCAAATGAACTCGGATTTACTGATCTGGTAGGTAGAGAGGCCGAAGGCCCCTTTGTCTGGCTGGTGGTTGAAGCTTCGGGAAGTATGCGTCTAATGGCCGTTGGGGTTGCGGTCACTTCTTGTATTTTCACGACGTCACCTTTTTTGGGGGCGACGATCATTATGTTGTTACCGGCATATATGCCTATATGGTCGACGGGACTGTTGAAGGCAAGAAGGTCGCCTGGTCGTGCATTGGCCATGCCAGCTATAGGCACTCCCGCCCTCGCTTGGTCTCGGCTGACTCGGGGCAGGTCGATACCTACTTTTTTGTAGACATATTGAATAAGGCCTGAACAATCGAAACCACCTTCGGGGGTTTCGCCACCCCAGACATAAGGGGTGCCCAAGTGTTGCTTTGCAAGCTCTACGATTTGTTCACCGGTTACCAAACCATCCGAATTCAACCCACCAGTGGTCAGGTCAATCCCACTGTTCTTGCCAGCCTCAACAGACCTGGCGAGAACGTCGGCAAATGATGAACCAGTGGGTTCAGAAAGAGCCATTGGTGGACGTGTTGACGCAAAGCGACTTTGGATGTCGGCTATACGGCTCTGAATTTCCATCCATGGCATAGTTCCCGAACCCATGACTTGGTTCATCGTGCCCTCCCATACCGGGCACTGGTTAAGTCATCGATGGCAGCAGTTTCAGCTTTGTTGACTTCGAATAAGTATTCGGTTCGATGACGCTCATCGAGATTTTCCAGTGAGGTAACTCGCCCTGCAGCTTCTGCCCAGTTGTCACGACATTCATCAACTTGGAGTTCGGCAACTTCATGTGCGGCACCGGCCGTTACTACTGAGGCGGCGCCGAGTTCGAGATGAGCTCGGTTGGCGAGGAAAGTAGTTGTTGGTTGGGAGCCGTCCGATGGTGCCATGTTGTTATAGGCTTCAAGCCGAGCAAGCTGTATTTCTTGAGTTCGTTGTTTCTCCCGTTGTGCTTGGGAAAGTTCGGCAATTGCACGCTCTTCTTCTACACGGCGTACGCGCAGAACTGTGTCGAGACGAAATCGGTAACGCTTCATGAGTCTGTTCCCACCAGTTGCTCCAGTTCTTGCCAGCTCTCTGATGCAATGGAGCTTGTATTTAGGTCTTGACATAGAAAGGCGCGAATTTGTTCTCGTAACATGACGGCTCGGTCGACCAATGAGTTGGTGCCTTCTACGTATGCACCGATTTCAATGAGGTCTTTTGCTTCCCTGTAAGCCGCAAGGAGGCGTCGGAGTTCGGTGCTGAATGAACGTTGTGTAGCAGTAGTAATGGCGGGGGTAACTCGTGAGATTGATTCAAGAACGTCAACTGTGGGGAAATGGCCTTCGGTTGCGAGGCTACGAGACAACACCACATGGCCATCAAGAATTGAACGGGCAGTGTCACCAATCGGTTCGTTCATATCGTCGGCTTCGACCAAGACCGTATATAGCCCGGTGATTGAGCCCTTTTCGGCAGCCCCCGCACGCTCTAAGAGCCGAGGAAGTATCGAGAAAACTGAGGGTGGATAACCTCGGGTGGTTGGTGGTTCGCCAGCAGATAAACCAACCTCTCGCTGCGCCATGGCGAAACGAGTGAGGCTGTCCATCATGAGGACGACGTCATTGTCTTGATCACGAAACCATTCGGCAATGCGAGTAGCGGTAAATGCAGCCCGAAGTCGAACGAGAGCGGGTTCATCAGAAGTGGAGACAATCACGACCGATCGAGCCAGTCCTTCTGGTCCAAGATCTTCCTCGATGAACTCACGGACCTCACGTCCACGCTCACCAACGAGAGCTAGTACCGAGACATCTGCAGCAGTGCCGCGTGCAATCATCGACAAGAGACTTGACTTACCAACGCCTGACCCAGCAAAGATGCCCAGACGTTGGCCACGGCCACATGGAACGAGGGTGTCGAGCACGCGGACGCCAAGCGGGAGTTGTTCGGTAATGCGTTGGCGTCGCAGTGGATGTGGCGGGTTTCCATCGGTGCTGACACTCTCCAAACCGGCAGGGAGTGGCCGACCATCAATTGGACGACCAAGGCCGTCGAGAACCCGACCCAGAAGTCCATTTCCAACATTGATTGTAGGTGGGCCGCCAGTTGCAATTACCGGGGCACCGGTACGAAGACCATGGAGTGACCCATAGGGCATGCATACCAACGAGTCATGTTGAAGAGCAATCACTTCGGCATGAATTGGTCCATCGGGGACCTCAATGACAACCGAGTCGCCAATTGCAGATTCAATACCAGCAACTTCAAGATGCAGACCAAGCACACGAACGACTCGACCAATTCTCATTGGCCGCGCGGCTATGACTGCTTCTGAAAGACGCGAGGCGGTAATCATGGCTGTCCTGTTTCGCGGTCACCGAGCATCGTTTGGCGTACTCGTTCGATGCCTGTGATTAACCGTGCATCAACCTGGCAGTCTTTGGCGTCTAGAAGACAGTCTCCAGTGTTAATTGAAGGGTCCGCTATAACGGTGAAGCTACGACCTAGCAAGAGATCATCTATGCAACCAAGCATCTCAACATCAGATGCGTTAAGTCGCAGGACGACACTTTCTCCCGCTGGGGCAAGAGCGAGTGCTCGAGCTATTGCATCGCGACCGGGAAAGCTTGAAAGCTCTAGCTCTCTTCCTAATAGCGCCGTAGCTAACTCGATTGCAGCGTTAGCCACACTGTCTTCGAGTGTTACTAGCTCGAATACTTGGCGAAGTCGAAAGCCTTCAGTGGCAGTGGCTAAAGCATCGAGAGCCGAGGAAAGACGAGTCGTTTGATCAAAGCGCCAAGCCTCTTGTTCGGCAATTAGGGCCTGTCCGGCCTCTTCGCGTGCTTCCCTGAAGCCTTGCTCCCAGCCGTCTCGATAGCCTGTTTCAATGGCGCTTTCCATCATTTCTGGTGTGACGATGCCATGGTTGCCAGCAGAGATAAAGCTGCTTAGGTCGAGTTCGGCGGGCAGAGTGATCGTCACATCGCTATCGATGTCACGCAAGATCTTGGTTTGATTTCTGGGGTCAATTGACGAATTCATCAGCATTCCTTGAGAGCACGAGCTGCCCTGATTCTTCGAGGGCTCGAATTACTCGAACCATTGCGCCCTGGGCTTGTTCAACGGTCTTGATTCGGGTTGGTCCGAGCAGCTCAATTTCTTCGAGGAGGTTGGTCGCAGCGCGCTCTGACATGTTGCGCGTGATTTTCTCGCGCACATTGTTTGGTACGCCTTTGAGGGCAACAGCGAGTTCCTTGCTGTCTACCTGGCGCAACATGAGTTGTATGGAACGATCATCGAGATTTGTAATGTCCTCGAAGACGAACATGCGTTGGCGAACCTCATCGGCTAGTTCGGAGTCGGCACGTTCAAGGCCTTCAAGGATGAGGCGCTCAGTTGCTCGGTCTGAACGGTTCAATATGTCAACGAGGCTTTGTATACCACCTGCAGCAGATAGTTCTGTTGGCTGCAGGACTGACGAAAGCCTGCGTTCAAGCACGGCTTCAACATGTTCAATGACATCGGGAGAGGTCTGATCCATCGTTGCTAAACGTTGCGCAACCTCTCGCTGGAGCTCTTCGGGCAGACCACCCATGATCATCGCGGCGTTGTCCGGAGGCATGTAGGCAAGGACGAGGGCAACGGTCTGCGGATGTTCATCTTGGATGAATGAGAGCACTTGGCGAGGGTCGGCTTTGCGCAAGAACTCGAACGGCATCTCAATGATCGACGCGCTCACGCGCTCGAGAATTTCCTCGGCTTTGTCGATACCGAGGCTCTCTTCAAGCAGGGTGCGCGCAAGTTCCATACCGCCGCTGGTAATCGTGACGTGGGTCTCGGCCAGAATCTTGAACTCGTCGACGAGTTCTTCGACGACTTTGAAATCAACGGGCCGCATGCGAGCGACTTCCGCCATTATGTCTGCTACTTCATTTTCACGAAGAGATTGAAGGACAAGGCTCGCTCGTTTCTTGTCCATTTGGAGCAAGATGATTGCTGCCTTCTGAGGCCCGGTGAGATGTTTAACCGACATATTGGTCAGCTTCGCCGATCTGCGAGCCAGCTGCGCAACACCTGGGCGACCTCATCGGGTTGTTTGTCGATGAGTTCGTTGATCTGGGGTTGAACGGCTGAGCGAGCCGGAGCCCGTTCTTCTAGAATGGCAACAGCCGCTGTTACGGTATCTATATCTTGCTCGTCACTTCTTGCGGGCAGTGCACCGCCCCCATATGCACTGAGAGCTCGCAATGGCATTCCAGTTGGTAGTTCGAGAGAGGTAGAAATCATCGCTCTACTTGACTTTCGAGCACTGCGGTATGCCATGAATAAGACGATGGCAACAATGAGCAGTACGCCAACATTGCGAACTAACGCCATGAGCTCATCTTGTTTTTGAGCAGCAGCTTGAGCAGCTTGTTGTTTCACTGCGTCTTTATTGGCACTTGAGTCAAAGGGAATACGACCGATCTCGACCGTGTCTCCACGATTGAGATCGAGTCCGGCAGCAGCTGATACCAGACGTTCGATTTCGGCTCGGTTGGTTGCATTTTTAGCTTTGCCATCAAGAAGGACTGCAATAGAAAGACGCTCAATGGTCCCAGGTGCTTTCTTGATATTTTCGGTGACCTTATCGACTGCGAAGGTTTTCTGATCTTCCTCTTTTGTGTAGTCGTTGGCAGCGCCAGTGGGGTCGGTCGGCAACGCGTCGGGTCCGAGCACCCCACCTACAGAACTGCCACTTCCGGTAAATTTCTCCGTGGTATTAGAAGAGGCAACAGTGGGTGCGTCTTCTTTGCCGAATGTCTCGGTTGTAGAAGACCTTTCGTCAAAGTTCATAGATGCATTGACTCGCACGATGGCTTGGCCTTTGCCAACGAGAGGTTCAAGCATCTCTTCGACCGAACGGGCGAGGCGATTTTGATAGGCACTTATTTGTTCATTATGTGCATCGGTGTCTGCACCACCACCTTCGCCTGGGGCTGAAAGAACTCGACCCGACGCGTCTGCCACCGTTACGTCATCTGGAGAGAGCCCTTCCACGCCAGATGCAGTGAGGTGGATGACAGCTTGAACTTGTCCGCTGGTGAGAGTCTTAGAGCCCGCCATTGTGACGAGAATCGATGCGGTTGGCTTCTTTGCATCTTTGGCGAACAGGTCGTTTTGGGGAATGACGAGATGTACTGTGACGTTGCTGACGCCATTGATTGCTTTGATCGTGTTGGACAACTCACCTTCAAGAGCACGTTGGTAGTCGATTCGCTGGCGAAACTCCGAGGTCGTGATGCCCTGCTTGTCGAGCAAGGCGTAACCAGCTGAGCCAGCAGATGGAAGTCCTTTAGCGCTCATATCAAGGCGTACCTGGTAGACGTCTTTCTTAGAAACGAGAACAGAAGTTCCGCCATCGCCCAATTTATATGTGACTCCCTTTGATGCCAGTTCTTGGGTAACTGCAGATGCATCTGCAGAGGAGAGATTGCTGTAGAGCGCAACATATGAGGGGGTCCCGGCCCAGCGGCTAAATGTAAGCCCAGCGATTAGAAGACCAGCTAGGGCTAGGGTAAGAATGGTCTTTTGACCAGAAGTGAATCCGTTGAAGAGTGTTGAAAAACGATCTCGATATTGCTTGACGTTATTAAGCATCAGATACCCATCTGCATAATTGTGTTAAAGGCTTCAACGGCTTTGTTTCGAACAGCCATGGTCAATTCGGTGGCAACCGTTGCTTCGGTGGAGGCAATCATGTAGTCGTGTACGTCGGTTAGGTCGCCCGTGGCTGCCTGTGTAGCGAGTTGGTCCGAGTTGGCCTGGGTGGTTTGCAGATTCTCCATTGCGTCGACGACTATTTTCGAGAAATCCTTGCCGCCGGGTGCTGCAGCGCCCAAGGAGGTAGCGCCACCAACTGATGTGGTGGGCAAAGTTGGCAGAGCTGGCAGAGCAGCAGAAACGATCGGTGTTATAGCCATTGTTACTTCCCGAGTTGTAGGGCTTGGAGGTATGCGTCCTTCACCCGATCAACGACTGCCAGGTTTGCCTGGTAGCCGCGTTGTGAGATGAGGAGCTGGGTCATTTGGTCGCTGAGGTCCATGTCTGGGTAACGAACCATGCCTTCGGCGTCGGCGAGTGGATGGTCGGGCTGGTAGATCACACGACCTTCACGGTCGCCAAATAGAACGCCCGCCACTTTGGATCCATTGCCAATGCCTTGTTGTCCAGTTCCATAATCAGCAGCCTTAGCTACGACGTATCGGGCCTGGAATGCATCTTCGCTTGTGGGTTTGATGGTGTTGAGGTTGGCGATGTTGTCGCCGACAGCGTCCATCCAAGTGCGGTAAACCCGTAAGGCTGAGCCTGCAGTTTGAATAGCACTGAATATCATCAGCCCCCCTTGATCGAGGTGCGGAGGATTCGGAACTTGGCATTCATTG
>JBBSKG010000025.1:0-24575 GCA_038256565.1 Acidimicrobiales bacterium
ACAAACGAGGCAAGTGCCTTATTGCTCTCAGCCTTAGCCTTGTTCACGTAGATGTAAAGGGGCCGTGAAATTGGGTAGGTGCCATCAGCAATTGTCTCGGGACTAGGGCCCACGCAACCCTCGCCGCCATCGACTTCCAATATCTTCACGGCATCGGCAGCTTGGGAAGCGAAGGCAAAGCCCACCCAACCAAACGAACCGACATCACCTTCAACACCTTGAATGATCACATTGTCGTTTGCCGAACTCTGATAATCGCTTCGAGCGGTCTTAACCTTATCTTCGGTGAGCTTGCCGCTCTTGACGCGATCTTTTGCGATTCCTTCAAGAGCAATCTCAATAAAAGAGTCATACGTTCCAGACTCTTCACCAGGGGCTGTTATAACGAGATCTGCGCTCGGAAGCATTGTCTTAGAGCCCAATTCTGTCGCCAGTGCCTGAGCATCAGACCACTTCTTAAAGCCTTCTGACTCAGGACCTGCAAGTGCATAAAGGTCAGGAAATGTAAGACAGCTCACGGTCTCATTTTCAGGCGAAGTAAGCACGGAAAGGCCGTCATAGGCAATCTTCAACTCAATGAACTCGATGCCCTTGGCTTTGCACAGCTCGACTTCCTCGGCCTTGATTGGTCGAGATGCATCAGAGATATCGGTCTCATCATCACAGAAACGCTTGAAACCGTCACCGGTACCAGGGCCGTCTACGAGAAACTCGACATCAGGTGCGTCTTCTTTGAACAACTCCGCAACAGCTGAGCTGATGGGCTCCACAGTCGATGATCCCGAGATGACCACCTTGCCGGTCACGTCTTTCTTGGCGGCCGCTGTTACGTCTCCACCCTTGTCATCGCTACAAGCGGCAGCGAGCACCGTGAGCGACAGTGGTAAAGCGAGAACTCGCATCCACTTCAATCGAGAAACCTTCAACGGTGATTCACTCAATGGTCATCCTCCTGATCGGGGTCACAAGCCAAGCTCCGATGCCTGACAACTGGCACCATATGAGAACTGAATGACCATCAAACAGCTCTTAGATGAACGGGAGGTAAACGCACTACAAACTAATGCCCAACACCGCTCTACTAGCTGACCAACGAGGCATGAACGGGCGTTTTTAATGAATCTGAGAGGTATCGAGAAATGCCCAAAGCACCTCACGGTCCTGGTCATAAGTGAGTTGAAGCCCAGCCTTATCGGGAGAAAGCCAAAGATGGTCATCTACCTCACTATTTGACCTAAACGCCCCGGACCGTACCGTCATTGCCCAGTAGCGAACGTCTTTAGGTCTACCCCGATCATCGTCATAGCCAATACTCATCAACTCTTCACCAAGTGTGCATAGGTAACCGGTCTCTTCCTCGACCTCTCGAAGAGCACAGACATTGGCTGGCTCGCCTGTTTCACATTTACCTTTGGGAAACGACCAGTCGTCATAACGAGGTCGATGTACCACCAGAACTTCAACCAAACCAGAATCGCCTTCACGCCACACCACTCCACCCCCGGCCTGAACTCTCAAAGGCGATGGGCGAGGTGTCGCCTGTTCCAAGTGCAATGCACGGCTAGTGATGATCTCTTGCAGCCTGATGTGAGTATTGACGTGATTAACGGTCGCAACTTTTGACCATGAACCATCACCATGCAAGGTCCATGACAGTTCATCATCGGCCAAGTTGATATCGAGCATTTCTTGTAATTGGGCTTGCAGCGACGGGGCATCGACGGAGATCACTACCTCAACTCGGCGATCTAAATTTCGGGGCATCAGATCTGCTGAACCCAAGTAATAAGCCGGAACGCCAACGCCTTTTCCGTTAGCAAAGTAAAAAACACGAGCATGTTCAAGAAAGCGCCCAACGATTGAACGGACCCTGATGTTCTCGGAAAGACCCGGAACTCCTGGTCTCAAACAACAGATTCCACGAACAATGAGGTCGATCTCAACACCTGCTTTCGATGCCGCATAAAGGGCATCGATCACTTCAGAGTCAACCAAACTGTTCATCTTTGCCACGATCCGCCCACGGCCAGCTGGCGCAGAGACCTCGTTTGCAATGAGATCAAGGAGACGAGGGCGCAAGGGACCTGGGGCGACAAGCAAGGTTCGAAATTGCTCTTGGCGCCCAAAGCCCGTGAGGTAATTGAAGAGCTGGCTGAGATCGGCACCTACACGGGGGTCGCAGGTCAAGAGGCCAATGTCTTCATATGTGCGCGCCGTACGTTCGTTGTAATTTCCCGTGCCTACATGACAGTAGCGACGTAAACCTTCAGGCTCTTGACGTACTACGAGCATGGTTTTGCTATGGGTCTTTAACCCCACAAGCCCATATACGACGTGTACTCCAGCCTCTTCAAGTGCACGCGCCCACGCCACATTCGCTTGTTCATCAAAACGAGCCTTTAACTCAACAAGCGCCACAACTTGTTTGCCCTTTTCTGCTGCTCGAATCAATGCCGCCATAATCGGGCTGCTCGACGACGTTCGATACAGAGTAATCTTGATAGCCAACACATGGGGGTCAGATGCTGCTTGGCGAATGAACGCAGTGACTGAGGTTGTAAACGAGTCATAAGGATGATGGACCAGAATGTCGCCTTCGCGAATACGAGCGAAGAGGTCTACCGGGTCATCATTTGGACCAGCAAGGCGAACCTGGGTCACGGATTTATGAGGGGGATCCTTCAGGTCAAAACGAGGCAGAGAATACAACGACCACAACCCGCCCAAATCAAGTGGGCCCTTAAATTGATAGACGTCATTGCTTTCTAACCCAAGTTCTTGAACGAGCAGATTTACCATCTCGGCGTCTATGTCATCATTGATTTCCAACCGAACAGCTCGCCCGAAGCGACGGCGACGTATCTCAATTTCAACCGCTGCGAGAAGGTCATCTGCCTCCTCTTCCTCCAAAGTGAGGTCGCCATTTCGTGTGACACGAAATGGGTGATGACTATCGATGACCATGCCCGGAAAGAGCGTCCCTAGGTGATGAGAGATGATCTGTTCAAGGAGAACATAGCGATTGTCGTCTGGAAGGACGACGAAACGCGGCAATAAATCAGGCACCTTGACCCGAGCGAACCGACGAGAATGATTACCTGGATCACGAACCCAAACGCCCAGATTCAAAGAAAGATTCGAGATATAAGGAAAGGGGTGCCCTGGGTCAAGGGCAAGGGGGGTAAGTACAGGAAAGATCTGTTGATCAAACATGTCGGCAAGAAACCGACGGTCATCTCTATCAATCTCATCCCAAGCAACCAACTGGATGCCCGCTTCAGCCAACCCTGGTCTTACCTCATCAAGGAAGATCCGGTCCTGATGAGCCAACAACTCTTCAACCCGGCAACGAATGGCGTGTAGTTGTGCTTGAGGCTCAAGGCCATACTGAGCATCGCCACTAAGTTCAGCCGCTACTTGATCTTTAAGTCCAGCAACTCGCACCTGAAAGAATTCATCAAGATTTTGACTAAAAATTGCGAGGAACTTGGCACGTTCCAACAGTGGAACATCGGGTACATCGGCTCGTGATAGAACGCGGGCATTGAAATCAAGCCATGCCAACTCACGATCGAGAAAGCGTGGCAATTCAATCTCCTTGCCCTCGTTGGCTGCTGCGATGAAATGAGGACCGGGCCCAATGAACACCTCAAGATCGGCGTTCATTCGATCTGCTTTCCTAGTCCCTAGAGTCCCTAGGCGCGATATCCGGGGTCGGAAGGAATCTCTTCATCAGGGAGGCCAAGGTCCCACTCCAACGAGAGATTAATTCGCTCAGCATCCCTAACCACTCGCTCGCGGTTCCTCCGAAATTGAGGATCATGCGGCGGAAGAAACAAAAGCCGAGCGAGAACTCGCTGGCGAAAATCATCAATTACCGCCTGGTCGCCAAACTTGGCCTGTACATCCCAATGAGGCGCAATTGGGCCCAGGTAAACAACACGAACATGGCCCTGTGGGGCAACTGGCTCAGTAACGGGACTGGCGTCAGACATCTATCAAGCTCCTGGCTTATAAAATCTTTGCGGGGACTCCACACTACCGTCTAGCAGACTACCTGCCTTGCTGCTCGACCCCTTGCCAACCCAATTCTGCTTCAGCCGTGACGACCTTTCCATCACGTTCATAACGAATTTCTAACTTCTCACCAGGCTTATGAGAACGAATGATCTCAACTACATCTGAGGCTTGCTTGACTGACTTGGCACCAATTCCAACAATGACATCACCCGGTCGAAGGCCAGCTTCTTCAGCAGCAGAGCTAGGTACAACCTGGGCAATAAAGGCCCCCTCATCTTGTTTGATACCAAACTGCTCGATGACCGCTGGGCGCACTTGGGTGAGATCTACTGTGGAAACTCCAAGCAACGCGCTGCCCCGTACCTCTCCACCGCCAGATTTTAGATCGGCGATAATGGGTTTGATGTCGTCGATGGGAATCGAAAACCCAATGTTCTCGGCACCACCTGCGATCGCCGTATTTACCCCAATTACCTGCCCTGCTGCATTTACCAAGGGGCCGCCTGAGTTTCCTGGGTTAATGGCAGCATCGGTCTGAATCAGATTCTCAAGCTTTTCGTTATTCTCTGCCACAATCGAACGCCCGAGCGCTGAGACAATGCCAGTAGTCACTGTTGGAGTTTCACCAAGGTTAAAAGCGTTGCCAACGGCAACAAGGTCATCGCCAACCTGAAGCGATGCCGACTTACCCAAAGTCACAGTCTTCAACCCTTTGGCATTGCGAATCTGCAACAAAGCCACGTCCTTAGAAGGCATTGCCCCTAGAAGGTCGGCGGCATGGGTGGTCGCATCGTCAAGAGTGACCGTTATGCGCTGTGCTCCGTTCACCACGTGAGCATTGGTCAAAACCACTCCATCTTCTTGAATCACCATTCCACTGCCACTACCGCTATCGGTCGTAATAGTCACGACACCTGGTTGTACGGCAGCTAGAACACCCTGAACGTCTAAGGCTTTACCCGAACGAACCAGGTTTGGGCCCCGCACCACCGTGGCAGATGCGGCGTTAGGCGAGTCGTCTTTATCGACAACAGCCACGATTCCACCTGCAACAATTGAAGCAACAAGGGCGCCCACAACAGCCCCGATCAGAGCGGGCTTCCAAGATGACCCAGGGGTGCGAGCAACTACGGGAGGGGCGACAGGTACATCAACCGGCTCGGTGGCTTGACTCAACCAAAGTGGGCGAACGGGGTCTTCTGCAGCAGTTGATTCACCACTGCCCTCTTCTCCGTTTTCATCCATCGTGACAATCTCCTCGTTAAGAGCATCCGCCGATAGGCGATGCTCAATCAGATACAGGCCCTGTTATTCCAGTCTTCGACTGGAATAACGAATATTTGGCACACAAGGTAAACCTATCCACTGAGCATCTAAGTCGCTATGAGGTCAACGCCAGCATCTTGCTATGAGTTCCCGAAAGATCCACCTTGTGTGTGTCAAAGATGCGTTGTGAGGAGTTCCCGAAAGATACGGCTTATCGGGAACCTTTTTGGGTACAGAGACGTCATAAGAGCTACAGGAGGAAATTGATGAATATCAAATGGATGAAGAACGGCCTCTGTCGAGACCAACCCCCAAGCCATTTTTTCCCAAGTGACGGCGTTGGGGTCGAGATTGCTCGGCGTCTTTGTGCAACATGTCCAGTTAAGACACCTTGTCTTGAATACGCACTTGCCGAGCGCATCGATCACGGCGTTTGGGGTGGTACTTCAGAGCGTGAACGACGCCGCATTATTCGCAGCCGCAGACTCGCTTCTGCTAGAGAAATTTCAGAAGAGACAGTTTCCCTCTGAGTCTTACCCAGCTAAATGTAAACTCTCTAAGACCCGGTCAGCCAAACTCCGGAGACGCCGGAGATTTGATGGTGACTGTGGATTTGGAAGTGAACGAACCGCCTCAAGTACGGCTTCACCTGGTTCATCACCAACTGCAGTGACAACAACACCGTGGTGTTCAGTGACCACCACGCGACCTTGAATAACTGGACCGCCCCACAGCCAGGCATAGTCATCGCCAAGTTTGATCTTGGTTGGCCCATCTGGCAGGAGGCTTTGATCAAGGCGACCGATCTCTTCAAAGATGGACAGCACAAAACCATCCTTTTGGTACATGAGATGAATGCCTTCAGAGAGATCAAACACTTCAACCAATTCGTAACCACCAGCAAGGGTCTCCGAAGCATTAAATGGCTCTGGCAAATTCTCCACATCGATAGTTGGAGACGTGGTCGGAGTTGGCATGACAACTGCTGGTGATTCATTTGGCATTGCAAATGGGGCCGTATCTTTACGCATCGCCCCTGAGCTCACCAGTGCAGCAACTGCGCTGGCATGCTGCTGGGAAGCAATCGGAACCTGGGTGGGGGTATTGCTATTGGGCCTTGTTGCGATCAGCGCAACCAAAACGACGATTGCGACTGCCGCTGCCGCGTTTACAACCGGCAAACGCCCATTTCTCAACCTTCTCCTAGCGGAATCAAGGTTAACCACTGCTATTTCATTGGCTTCATCTGTCGTTTCATCTGACACCCGTGCAAAGTCAATCAGATGGTGAATAAATAAGGCCGGAGGTTCGATGCCGGGAAGCAATCGAACGGCTCGACGGGACGCTCTTATTTCATCAAGCTCAGAAGCACAAGGTGAACAGACCGAGAGATGTTCCTTCACCAAATCACGTTCCGACGCTTCAAGTTCACCGTCTAATAGAGCTGAAAGGAGATCGCCGGGGTGTTCGCTTTGATCATTAGGCCACATGCTCATGCCCACGTTCATGTCAGGGCCTTACGCAATGCGCCGCGACCACGATGAATGCGGCTTCGCACAGTCCCGACAGGAATATCAAGCTGTTCGGCAATCTCGTCGTAGGCCAAACCAACCACGTCACATAACACGACTACTATTCGAAACTCCTCGGACAAACGGAGCAGGGCAAGCTGTAAATCATCAGACAGCGAGTGGTCGGCTACTTCTGATTCCACATCATTCGCACTCTCCAGCTCAAACACATTGTCGCCATAACGTTCGACGGGGCGTCGTTGTCGCCTTCGCATGTCGTCAATAAATGCATTGGTGGTTATGCGACTTAACCAACCCTTCATAGAACCAGGCTGGTACGCCTCAAGCCCCTTGCGGGCTCGAAGCAACACTTCTTGTACCAAATCTTGTGCATCCGCGTGATTCCCTGTCAGTCGGTAGGCCACGGTGTAAATGAAGCGCCCATAGTTCTGAGCTACCTCTTCCCACGTGGGAACTGATGGGGAAACGTCATCGGAGGACGGTAGGTTCCCGATGATCAGCTATTTTTCTCTTTTTCATTTTTGGCAGCTTCAGCCTCGCCTTCGGCAAGGCCTTGCTTAAACTCTCGCTGAGCTTGGCCCATCGACCGTGCCAGCTTTGGAAGCTTTGCCCCTCCAAACACCAACAGAACGAGAGCCAAGACGATTACCAATTCGAAAGGTCCGATGTTAGGCATAAGACTCATCATACCGAGCTGTGACAAGGTACGGAACAATGTTGGAATGTGTCGTAAACATCAGCGAGGGGCGTCGTGCGAATGTCATCGAGGCAATCGCCCTATCGGCAGGCTTAAACCTGCTCGACATTCATAGCGACCCAGACCACAACCGTAGCGTTCTAACCCTCCTAGGAGAAGATGCGCCTCGGGCAGTTGCCCGTGAAACCGTTGCCCGTCTTGACCTTCGTCGCCACAGTGGTGTTCATCCGCGAATCGGCGTGATCGATGTTGTGCCTTTCATCTCTCTAGAAGGATCGTCGCCCTCAGATGCGGTGAATGCTCGAGACCGTTTTGCCTATTGGGTCGCAAGTGAGTTGAAGGTGCCAGTCTTTATCTATGGCGAGACTGGCCCAACGCTTCCAGAAGTACGGCGTCATTCATTTGGATTGCTGCATCCCAACTTTGGGCCTGACTTACCTCATCCGACTGCGGGTGCCGTCGCTGTTGGTGCCCGAAAAGTGTTGGTGGCGTACAACCTTTGGCTAGCCGAACCCGACATGACCCTTGCCCGTTCGATTGCATCTCATCTACGAGGTCCGGGCGTGCGAACTTTAGCCCTACAGGTCGGAGATGCCGTGCAGGTATCGATGAACCTGATCGAACCACTAAACGTTGGCCCTGCAGACGTTTACGACATTGTTTGTGAAATGGCTCCAATTGCCCGTGCGGAACTAGTCGGGCTCATACCGAAAGCCGTGCTCGAACTCATCGAACCCAATCGATGGGACGAACTAGACATCGGAGCCGACCGCACGATCGAAGCAAGAGCCTCTAGGCCTTAGGCCGCGTTAAGCCGAAATCACACCGCTTGATGCTGCAGATGCAGCGGCTGCCGTGCGGGCTCGACGGAGACGCCGACGCTCACGCTCGCTCATTCCACCCCAAATACCAAACTTCTCTGAATTTGCTAAGGCGTATTCCAGACAGTCTTCACGCACCTCACACCCTTGGCAGACTCCTTTAGCCTCACGAGTTGATGCGCCTCTTTCGGGAAAAAAGAGGTCGGGATCGACCCCCATGCAGTTGGCACGATCTTGCCAACCTTCCCTCTGACCGTACTTTGCTGCCCATAGATCCATGGCCATTACTCCTCTCGGCGAACATTCCTGGTGTGTTCTTACCCAGAAACGCACCTTTGTAATTACATAGTTTGTAATTACACGTTTTTGTAATTACACACTTGAGATCATGGACCCTGGTAAAGGCTTTCGCAAGGGAAAATTTGGACCTCGACCCGTCAAGACGTCATGTGCTTGGTCAAGCGCTTCTTTGAGCAGCTCCGCCATTGCTGGTGCGTTGTTGCATGAAATCGACGAGCACGTAATCGCCAAGGGTTTCAGGGGTTGTGAAGAAAGCCCTTCCACCGTTGAGTTTGGTGAGCTTTTCGACGAAACCTTTTAGGCCTCTGTCGGCGTCGAGCATAAAGGTATTTATGCGAATGCCTGCACGAGTACAAGCGTTTACCTCACGAAGAGTCGCGTCAACTGTCTCTTTTATAGGTGGGTAATTGAAGAATGGTTCAGGGTCACCTGGCTCAAAATGAGCGGTTGGTTCACCATCAGTGATCATGATGATCTGCTTGGTACCGGTCTGACGTTCGAGCATTTTGCGACTGAGTAACAGGCCGTGCTGCATGTTCGTGCCGTAGTCGAAATCCCACGACACACGGGGAAGTTCTTCGGCACGAAACTCATATGCCATGCGTGAGAACGAAACGAAACCCACAAAGTCACGGGGAAATTGCGTTGATATAAGAGAGTGCATTGCCATGGCGACTTTCTTGGCTGGCAAGAAGTTCTCGCGCATAGGCATCGAAAGCGAGACATCGAGCATCACGACTGTTGCAGCTCTGGTGATGAACTCGGTCTGTTCAATTTCAAAATCTTGGGGCAAGAGCCGAACGGGCGTGCCTTTGCCACTGCGTTGAATGGCGTTGCGAACCGTTTGTTGAATATCAAGATTGAACGGGTCGCCAAACTCATAGGGCTTTGTTTCATAGGCCCGCTCATGACCCAGCCCGACTCGGGCTAGCTCATGTCGCCCAAGTACGTCTTTGTTGAGTCGTTTAAACAACTCGCCGAGTGCATTTTGACCGATCTTGCGAATGGCTTTGGGGGTCATTTCCAAACGGCCGTCTTTATGTTCGACGAGGCCAGCCTCTTCTAAGGTCCGCGTCATCTCAGCTAAATGGCTCAGACTGTGGGCGGCATCATCGCCAAGGAGGCGGCGGGCTGCATCGATATCGACCTCCGCTAGTGCACCTGGGTTGGCAGCAGAACGCATCAGGTTCTCAAGCTGATCGAGTTCGCCTAACTCGTTCATAACCTCGCCCATGTCACCTAGACCCATGGGGTTATCGCCGTTGAAGTGATAGCGACGGTCCCAACCCATGCCGGGAAAAGCACCACGTAAGTTGCCAGCAAGCTGGTCCACCTGCCAACGCAGGTCCATGTCATCAAGCAACTGATTAGCTAAATCTTGCAACTGTCCCCGCTGTTCTGGGGTCATTGAGTTGAGCATGGCCTGCATGGCTGCCATGCGCTGGGCCATGACTTCGAGCAACTCGTCGAGATCACGAGGATTCTCGGGGAAGAAGTCGCCGAAGCGTTGCATAAAACCTTCGAAATCAGGCTCTTCGCCTTGTTGGCGTTGCTCAATCATGTTGTTCAGCTCCGCCAGCATGTCTTTCATGCGAGTCATATCTTCAGGCGTCATGCTGTCTATCGCACCAGACATCTGGTTAAACATTGACTGCGCAAGCTGCTTCTTTAGTTCTTCGAGCAAAGCCTCGAAAGCCTCGCGTGCTTCGCTTGAAGTGAACTCGTAATTAGTAAGCGCTTTGATCTGGCCTGCGAGATCGGGAGGTAATAGATCAAGCTCGATGTGCTTTTCGGCAGTTACTTGATCGGTGATTTCTTTTCGACGTGCGTCGCCTGACTCATCTGCCTCTTGTTGCAGTTGGTCAATGGCTTCGCGTTCTTGGTCGAGTACTTCATTAAGGCGTTCAGATATCTCGCCATAGACGCCGCCCAAGTCATAGCGGTTGAGTTGTTCACGACGTCGTTTACGCACCTGTTCGAGAAGTTCACGCATGCCTTGCACACGCTTTCCGTCACGATCACGAAACCCGCTTTGCATCATGCGTCGCAAGGCCGCATTGAGGTCGCCGTGATAGAGCAAATCGTCGGTCATCTCCGAAAGGACGGTGTTGGCATCAAGATCAAAACCAACCTGCGTACCGTCCCAACGGGAGTAACGAAACCCGCGTGTCATGGCTGTCAGGCTAGATCGTTCATGGCTAAGACGCACTCGATCATGTGGACGTTTATTCAGACATTGATTCGGGGCGGCAGAGTCCGCCAGATCGCAGTAGCGTTTCGTTCGTCGAAAGTCGACAACGTGCGGAGGGAACCATGTCTGATTACAAGCTCTTCATAAACGGGGAATACACCGAGGCTGTCTCGGGAGAAACATTCCCCACCGTCAACCCTGCAACTGGTGCCAAAATTGGTGACATCGCCAAGGCGGGCAAAGAAGATTCAATCAAAGCCGTCGAAGCGGCTCGCAAGGCCTTTGACGAAGGTCCATGGCCCAAAATGTCGGGAAAGGAACGTGCTGAGAAAGTACGGCGTATCGCAGAACTGATTGGGCAAAAGTCGGCACAGTTCGCAGAAATGGAATCGAAGGACAGCGGCGGCACCATGCGCAAAGCGCAGCTTGCCGATGTGAATGGTGCCATCGAGGCCTACAACTGGTACGCCACGTGCGCCGAGGGCGACGACATGGAAACCCTGCCCGGCTCACCTTTCCCGCCTTCCGAGAACTACATCCGCTATGAGCCCTACGGCGTGACCACGGGAATCATCCCCTTCAACTTCCCATTCATCATGGCCGCCTGGAAGATCGCCCCGTCGATCGCTGCTGGCAACACATGTGTTATCAAGCCTGCATCGCTCACCTCGATCACTGCGCTCATGCTCGGTGAAGTCATGCAAGAGGCCGAGATTCCCGAAGGCGTGGTCAACATCATCGCGGGCCCTGGTGGCACTGCCGGTGAGGAACTGGCCGTCAACCCCATGGTCGACAAGACCGCATTCACGGGCTCGACCGAGGTTGGCAAACGGGTCATGCAGCTTGCTTCGGGCACGGTCAAGGCCGTCACCCTTGAACTAGGCGGCAAGTCAGCCAACATCGTGTTGCCTGATGCCAATCTCGATGTCGCTGCGGCGGGCGTACTGTTCGGCACATTCATGCACAACGGCCAGGTGTGCGAATCAGGCACCCGGGCACTCGTGCATCGGAGCATCTACGACGAGTTCATCGGCATGCTGGCCGAGCGGGCGAACAAGATGGTGATCGGTGACCCACTCGACTTCGCCACCGATCTCGGGCCGCTGGTGTCACGCTCGCAGGTCGAGACCGTTGAGCGCTATGTGGCGCTTGGACGCGAAGAAGTCGGCGAGCCTATCTGTGGTGGTTCAAAGCCCGACAACCTCGCGGATGGCCTCGATCGTGATGCGTTCTATCTGCCAACGATCTTTGCTGGAGTTCCAAACTCGGCCAAGATCGCGCAAGAAGAGATCTTCGGACCAGTCTTGTGTGTGATCCCCTTCGACAGCGATGAGGAAGCAGTGGCAATCGCCAACGACTCGATCTACGGACTCGGTGGCGGCGTTTGGTCAAACGATCTCGATCGGGCCAAGAAGGTTGCCCACGGCATGCAGACCGGAACCGTATGGATCAACGACTACCACCTGTTGTCGTCACAACGTCCGTTCGGCGGCTACAAGCAGTCTGGCATCGGTCGTGAACTTGGCATTCAGGGCTTCAACGCTTACCGCCAGATCAAACACGTTCACGTCAACCCCCAAACCGACCGTGGCGGTCACATGCACTACGCCATGTTGAGCAGCGCTCTCTAGTCCCTACGAGCTTTATTCAATAAGGGTTTTGAAACAGCCCGGGGTCTAAACACCCCGGGCTATTTCGCGCTTGGGGGTCCTAGGCAGAGACCCCTCGGAGTAGATCAGCTCGTCTCTTCAACAAACTCCCGCAATGTAGCGATGGTCTCATCACGGCTCCCCTGCGCAACTGCCACTCCTTCAAAAGCAAGTAAATCTTGAGCCGCCCAGACGTCAAGCCCTAAGGCACGGGAAAACTCACGCAAAGTCATACGGCCCTGCTTGTAAGCAAGAATCGCATCTCGCTTGGCCATTTCACGTAGTGCGAAATCAGCAAGCTGGCGTATCGCCGTAGAGCGATCTTCATGACGAGTGCCAGCGAAGGCATCCACACGATCCAAAAGTTCTTGGTCCATCGTCGTATTAACACGAACTGCTTTACTCATAGAATTTCCTCCAAATATGAACTTGCAAGATCCTCAGTAATGCGACCAGAGTCACGCAGCGCTGCAATCGCCCCACATGCCACATTGGCATCGATCTTTCCCAGTTGGAGAGCAGCGATGACAAGGTCAGCCGTTCGCATCCAGCTGACGCCCAAGTTTCGCGCCCGACGGCCAAGCGTGAGGTCGCTGCATATCAACATGCCGACCTGTTGGGCTCCCGCTAAGACGGCTGCGTCTGCACTCGCATATTCCGAGTTGCTGGCTGTGACTTCCATATCCTTAAGAGCCACCTCAATGCTCGTTGCATCGGCATACAAAAGACGCCTACCCATGGAAACGACCTCTTCGTGCACGACATCAAGCAAAACTGGAGCGACAGGAAGATTAGGGAGCAAGTGCAACAACCCCGCTCGCGCAAGCGAGATCAGGGTTGAGCTATCTAGAACAGCTTCGGGAGGCACAGACCTTAGTATAACACACTAAGTGTGTGGTTAGCATATTTAGTGTGTTAGGTTCAGCTCAATGAGCGCGCCCGTGCGGCGAGGGCGATTTCTGGTGGGCCGAGGGCTTGACGCAACGCCGTGGTGAAAGTCCACGCGAGTGGGTGGATAGCGGCGGTAGTGATAGTGCCCTTTAGGCCACGGGGTTGGAGGCCGAGTAGGTCACGGGCCCAAGACGGTAGTAAATCGACGGCAGCTTGGGCAGCGATGGCATAGACCGGGCGTTGATGCAATGGAAGTTCGATGCGATTGATTAGGAAATCAACGGTGTCGAGCGCTGCAGGGGTAGCTCGTAGTTGGTACCTAATGTCGTCGAAATAAGAGAGCACAGCTGCGCTCGTAATGGGTAGGTCACGCGCGCCGAGCCGTTCCGCTACGCCTGCAACCTCAGCTAGGTAACGATCACAGTCAAGTGAGTCGAGGTGATTGCCTGAATAACGCTGATAACTCTGAAGAAACTGCCAACTCTCGGCAAGGTGTACCCACTGCAAAAGATCAGGGTCGTTGGCGTCATAAGCAACGCCGTTTGAATCAAACCCATTGACTTGATCGTGACGGTTGCGGACAAGATCAATAAGGCCAGTTGCTTGTGCAGTTGAGCCGAAGGTCGTAACTGCAACGAACGATGCCGTTCGCCAAAATCGCTTCATCGGGTCGCTTTGATAATCAGAATGATCAACCACACCGGCCATTGCACTTGGGTGTAACGACTGCAACATGAGAGCACTTATTCCACCAATAAGCATGGAGGAAAAATCTGCGTGAACCTTCCAGGCCACCGCATCAGGCCCGAGCAAACCGGGGTCACCAAGAGGTAGCTCATAAAACTCAGGTTGAAGAAAGTCATCACTTCCAGCGGTGGTCAAAGTGCCCTGAAGTTGGGAAACCACAAACTGATGTAAGATAGGAATAGTTGTCATGAACGACTCCTCTGCACTTTTCTTGGTGCTAAGGGAGACCTTAGCTACGGGTCTTAGGGTTCGCCTAGTTCATGAGTTGGGAGTGAGCGGAGAAATTCGGCCATGTGTGGAACCGTGAAGGCAACGAGCCCACGTTCGGGGGAATAAACCAAACCTTTGCTCATGAGACCATCTCGCTGAACCGAAATATCAGATGGCTTACGCTTTAAATTCATTGCAACTTCTGACGTGGGAACAGCCCCATCGCCTGCCGCAGCCATGCCGTGCATGTATTTACGCTCCGCAGGTGTTGCCCTGTCATAACGAGGGGTAAAGAACGAACGTCGTAGCTCTGGGTTGGATGTAGTGAGGCGTGGCCCCTCGTCAGGTAGTGGAGGTTGGTGAGGTTTCTTTCGGCCAGTTCCAGGCGTAGTAGACGATGGCCGCGAGCAGCACGACCTCGATGGCGCTGCCGGAGCAGCGAACGACTCGGTAACGCTCGTCTCGCCAGTGAGATCTTCGAGTTCATACGTCCAGCGCGTCGGATGCTCCGGTACTCCTAGTGGGACCTTCCTGGCTGTGCCGGGAAACTCTCGCTAGGTCTGGTTCGGTTGGCCACGATGCTGATAGCTCATAGGAGTCAGGGGTGCCGTAGACAGTGGTTGGTGGAACAGGAATGGTGGTTGTGGTGGTGGTCGAAGGGCTGGTGATTTCAGTCTGAGCTACTGACTTATCGGAACTGTCAGAACACCCAGCCAAAGACCCCAGCACTACCGAACCCACGAAACAAGACTTTAGATTCACGAAAAGTGGCATAGAGGCTATGGGGTACTGCTGTATCTCATGTCATACCAAATCATCTATTTGCGCTGCCCGTGTGGCCGCTCTTATAGGATGGCCTCATGCGTGTGGTAGCTACTGAACGGGCAAATCAAGTGGTTGAAAGGGCTAAGGCGGCCCGCCGGGGAATACTGACTGTGACGATAGGAACGGGTTGTTGTGAGTCGACTGCACCGTTTCTATACGAAGACTTTTGGCTTGACCCTGAACAAGAACAAGTGGGTAGCGTTGCCGATGTTGCGATCTACGCTCCCCGGTATGTGCGAGATCTTTATCTTGATGATGACGGTGTAGTCCTTGATGCAGTCGAGGAAATCGCCGAGTCACTCTCGATTGAAACCGAATGGGGTTATCGGTTGATCTTGCGAGGCAAAGACCACCTCACCTTGCCCGGCCAAGAATCTCAAATTTGCGATGTGCCTGCTGAACCAAATGGAACACTTAACACCGTTGTAGGCGAGCTTCCCGAGCATCTCAAAAATCTCCGTATCCGTTCTTAGAACCCCACTTGGAAATAGCTCGTTCACATACGAGTCGAAAAATTTTGACCTTCGAGCTCCGACACGAGCAACAGCCTCTGGAAAACCGCCACGAAGACTACGTTCGATGTATCCATCACGGGTCTCCTTTCCCCAACCTGAAATATTTGCAAACCCTATATGGTGCAGATTTTACGGAAGGTTGGTGGCGACTATTTAGGAAGACGGCCGCGGTAGGTGGAGCGGGCACCTACCGCTTCTTTATTAAGTCGCTTTGAGAGGTGCAAGCCTTCGAGAACGAACTCGACCGCAGAAGCTACTGCTGCTGGGCTTTCGTCGCCACCGGTGAGTTTGACCACAGGCGAGCGCAAGGCCGGAATCGAAGAAACCAGCTTGGTGTAATCAGCCACTGGAACATCTTCACCCGCGTGTACAACCATCTGAGCCTCATCGAAAGCCGTTACAACTTCACCGACTAGGCCAGGGTCTAAACGCTCTCTAAACACCGTCAACACGGCTGCATGAATCAAGTTTTCGATGATCGCTTCATCCATGCCATCTTCAAAACTCTCAATTTCGACCTTGCCACTAATAGACGAAACGAGTGCATCTAAGTCAGTGATACGAGGCACGACATCGGTCTCGCCCAAGTGCAGCGCTCGGCGGGCTGCATTCGCGCACAAAGTTTCGACGTTGGAAACCGTGAGGCGCACCGATACCCCTGAACGCTGGTTGATGTGGGGGCTGATACGGGCAAGGTGGGTAAGGGTCGCAACCACATCTGCCATCTCGGGGGTTAGGCGCACGTGAAGATCTGCGATATCAAGCACTCGGGCTTCTTGTTCGGCGATCGCAACCTCAGTCGAAACTTCCAAGGGATAGTGCGTACGAATTTGAGCCCCGAAACGATCCTTAAGGGGCGTTATCATACGGCCTCTGTTGGTGTAGTCATCGGGGTTGGCTGAAGCAACGAGCATCACGTCAAGCGGCAGACGCACTTTGTAACCCCTGATCTGCACATCACGTTCTTCAAGAACGTTTAGCAAACCCACCTGAATGCGTTCAGCGAGATCGGGCAACTCGTTAATAGCGAAAATTCCCCTATTAGTACGGGGAACCAAGCCATAGTGAAGCGTCAACTCATCAGACAAGTAACGCCCCTCGGCCACCTTTATGGGGTCAACCTCGCCGATGAGATCAGCAATCGACGTATCGGGAGTGGCCAATTTTTCGCCGTAGCGTGTGTCTCGGTGCACCCATTCAATGGGCGTGTCTTCACCCTTGTCAGCAATGAGATCACGGGCGTAACGAGACACCGGGTTGTAGGGGTCGTCGTTAATTTCTGAACCCGCAACTATGGGCATCCACTCATCTAACAAACCAATGAGGTTTCGGATCATCCGAGTCTTGGCCTGACCACGTTCGCCTAAGAAGATGATGTCGTGTCCGGCCAACAACGCATTCTCAAGCTGTGGCAACACCGTGTTCTCATAACCGAGAACACCCGGAAACAAAGGCTCTCCCGACCTAATCCGCGTAACTGCGTTGAGTCGCAACTCGTCTTTGACAGGATGAGACACCCATCCAGACTCACGAAGTTGGCTAAGGGTGACTGCGCTTGGAGGTGAGCTTGTAGTCATGTCAATACCGTAGTCATCATGCCAACCGGTAGGTAGGGGGAGTTGCGGGGCTGATTTGCACACGCTCGCCTACGAGGTTGCGTCCAGCTGCTGCAAGCTCACTCGCCAACGCAGCGTCTGCGACAGCAACCACGCGGGTACCGTCATCGAGGCGAGCCACCACGGGTGCACCTGTTGGGGTCACGCCATCTTTGTCATAGGTAATGGTCGCACCTTCAACCAGAGCTGAACCTTCTCCAGTGGTGGCAACAGTGAGTGCAGAAGCGTCTATGGCCTTTTGATCAGCAGTCGTGTCGCCTGCCCGGAAACCCTGTGGTGGAGGCTCACTGCCATAGATACCCACACTGTGCTTGGTTATGAACCCACCGAGTCCGGTAATGAGACCAAGACCAGATTCACCTCGCAACAAGTCGACCATCGTTGCAATTGAATGACCCACATAGTTGTTGCCCGGACCACCGAAATAGGAAAGTCCGCCAGTAATCGTGAGTCCACGAGGGTCATTGAAGGCCAAGCCCACCGCCTCGGCACCAGCTTCGACCGCAGACGGGAAACAGGAATAGAAGTCAAACGCAGAGATGTCATCAACGCCTACGCCTGCTGCTTCAAACGAACGCTTTGCCGCAGCGGCTATGGCGGGAGAGCGACCAAGTTCGGGACGAGCAGCGGGATGCCGCACCTCGGCAGTGTCGGCACCAGACCAAACGAACACGCAACGCCCAGCCAACTCCACCTCTTGGGCCACAGCAAGCGAGGTGACCAACAGCGCTGAACCTTGATCGACATTGGGAAAGGCGTTCATCCGCTTGGTGTAAGGGTCGGCGATCATGCGGTTAGATGCACTGGGAACAGCAATGTCATTTGCAGTAAGAACATCTCTAAACCAGGCATATGGGTGACGAGATGCAACTTCTGTGAACTTGGCGTAAAGCTCACCCAGGAAGGCTCGTTGTTCAGCGAAGCTACGCCCTGCCGCCGCGGCAATTGCGCTTTCAAAAACTGGATACATGGCCGAAGGCATCATGAGTCCACCATTCATTTCTGCTGCACCCATGAAGTCATCATCGGGAGCACCTACCATCGGGTCGCTGTCTCCACCAGATGCACCTCTGCCCATGTCTGACTGGAACAGCCCACCCGAAGCCTGGCCCGAAGCCCGCTGCGAACGAGTTGACTCGGCACCCACGATCAGAGTCGACTCAAGTTTTCCTTCGGTGATTTCTTTCGCCGCTCTTGTTACCAACCATTGGGGAGTGTTGCCGCCGGTGGTAGTGGTTTCGACCGAAACCCCAGCAAGATCAAGGCGATTAGCAACATCAGTGGCAGGCGTTCGGCCAGCGTGTGAGAACAAAACGCCGACCATCGTGAGACGTTGAACTGTCTTAGCGAGCCCAGGTGCATCATCAAATGCTGCACGAGCGGCCCGCTCTGCCATCTCAGCAGGAGAGACAATTTCGTCTCGTTCAATCGACTGGCCTATACCAACGATGACTGGCGTGCGTGATGGATCAAGACTCACGATGTTTCCCCCTGGCGTAATTAACGCCCATTGTTGTGACGATGCTTGTCACCCCGTCTAGTGCCCAAAGATGTCATCTGTCAACGAGGTAGAAGCTCATGCCAAGATAAACGGGTGACTTCAATCCAAGCCGGAAAGCGCAGTTATGCAGTACTCGGTACCGGAGCAGTTGGCGGGTTCTATGGCTCACGCTTGGCTGCGGCAGGCCACCAAGTCCATTTTTTATTTCGTGGTGACTTTTCTCACGCCAAACAAGAGGGGCTTAAGGTCGAATCGCCACTTGGCGATGTCCACATAGGGCCTAACGAACTGCTGGCCTATGACAACCCAGGTGATCTACCACCTTGTGATGTCGTGCTGATTGCCACCAAGGCGCTTGTTCCAAACCCTGCTGCTCATTTGTTGGCAGCGATGCTTGGGCCTGGAACCGAGCATACGACTGTGGTCACGCTGCAAAACGGTTTGGGCATAGAAGACGAGCTTGCCTCTTTTGTTGGGACACGGTTCTTGCTCGGCGGGCTGTGCTTCCTGTGTTCAAACAAAGTGGGGCCAGCTCATATTCGACACCTCGACTACGGCATGATCGCCCTTGGCCAACATGGGCCAAATGGTCAAGCGCAGGGCATTACTTCAGCGATGGAACAGGTCGCTGAAGATCTGCGAGCAGCAAGCATCTCTGTCCAACTCGAAGATGACCTTGTAGAAGCCCGTTGGAAGAAGCTCGTATGGAACGCTCCGTTTAACAGCCTTTCGGTGGTACTCGACGCGCTCCCCCAAGATCTCATTGCGATGCCCGAAACCAAGGCCCTAGTGGCTGGAGTCATGGCTGAGGTTCAAGCAGGTGCAGCCGCACAGGGTCGCCATATTCCTGATGTATCGCTACAAACCTCGATTGATCTCACCCGTCACATGAAGCCCTATCGAACCAGCATGAAACTCGACCACGACCACAAACGGCCCATGGAACTCGAAGCCATCATGGGAAACCCCATAAAAGCAGCCGCAACCCAAGGTGTTGACTTGCCCATAATGACCACGCTCTATCGCCAACTGTGTTTCATAGAAGCCCGCCAATACCCATGACCTGCCGCCGCATTAACCTGACGATGTGCTCGCATCTGACGTTGCCCAAACCGCTCCTATTGAATTAGGCGGCACATGGCGAGCATTAGAGGCCACCGAAGAATTGCGACGTAACTTTGCGAACCGTGCACTCGATGAACGTGATTGGGAACCACTTAAGGTTCCGGGCCACTGGCGCTCAACGGCAGCGTTTGCCAATAGTAATGGGCCACTGCTTTATCGCCGCCATTTCGAGACACAGGCCGACCCTTACGAAACCAACCAGACCAAGCGTTCATGGTTAGTACTAGACGGGCTCTTCTATCAAGGAGACGTCTGGCTCGACGGTGCGTATCTCGGTGATACCGAAGGCTATTTCATACGTCATACGTTCGAGGTAACCGACGCTCTTCGCTCTTCTCATGAACATCTTCTTGCTATAGAAGCCACCTGTGCCCCTCAAACAAACAAAGCGGCTAAGCGCAACATCACTGGCACCTTCCAACACTCGGACTATATAGACCCTGACTGGAACCCCGGTGGCATATGGCGACCCGTGCGCATCGAGCACACCGGCCCAGTTAGGGCTCGCAGTCTGAGGGTCTTGTGCACCAATGCCGATTCCAGCCAAGCAACGGTCACCTTTCGAGCAGAACTCGACAGTAAAATCGCTCGCCAAGTAACGCTTCGCACGACAATCGCTGGCGTTGACGATGTAGTTGAACGTCCCATTGCGAGCGGTAGCAACTTTGTTTCTTGGACGATCACCATTCCAGAGCCCAAACTCTGGTGGCCTCATGCTCTTGGCGATCAACCCTGTCACGACCTAACCGTTGAAGTCATCGTTGATGACAAACTCAGCCATCAGCTCACCCGTAATATTGGCCTACGTTCGCTCGCCTGGAAACGCTGGGTCCTTAAGGTCAACGGGGAGCGTCTGTTCCTCAAGGGAACCAGCCTTGCCCCAACCTCTATGGCTCTCGGCGAGGCCAGTGCTGACACAATTGCCCATGACGTTCATCTGGCAAAGGAAGCTGGCCTTGATCTGCTGAGGGTGCACGGCCACATTTCACGTCCCGAACTCTACGAAGCCGCCAACCAAGCAGGCATGCTCATTTGGCAAGACCTCCCGCTTCATCGCCACTATGCCCGTGGCATTCGCCATCAAGCCACCCGCCAAGCAATAGCCGCCGTTGACCAACTTGGTCATCACGCCTCAATCGCACTGTGGTGCGGACATAGCGAACCTTTCGCACGTGACTACGAGCCCCACTCGCTAAGACTAAATCTGCGCCATGCCGCATCACAACAGCTTCCAACCTGGAATCGCACCATTCTTGACAGAGCAATAAAACGCTCACTCGAAAAGGCCGACCACACACGCCTCGTCATGGCTTATTCAGGAGTGTTGCCTCATCTAGGCTCAATCGGCTCCGACACCGACAGCTCATTTGCTTGTGCGTTTGGTGATGAGCGTAACTTTCCTTCGTTCTGTAAGTCTTTCCCGGGCTTGGTCCGTTTTGTATCCCAACTAGGTGCACAGGCATTGCCTGAAGACGAACAGGCCCGAGTAATCAGATATCACATAGAGACCTTGAGGCGCTTGAAATACAACCCAACCGGAGGGTTTTGCCAGTTCTTCTTTGCCGATGCCTATCCAACAATTTCATCTCCAACAATTTCATCGTCTGCCCTTGATTACGAGCGGGCTCCAAAAGCGAGCTATCACGCCATTGGCGAGGCTTGTCGGCCAGTAATCGTGGTAGCCGACCGTCTTGATGCTGTTGTAAGCCCCGGTGAACCAATCAAACTCGATGTTCACGTAGTCAGTGACTTGCGCCATCCGATCGAATCAGCCCGAGCCACCGCTCGGCTCACTTGGCCTGGAGGCCATCAAAATTGGGAATGGGAAGGTCGCATCCCGGTTGATTCCTGCGTACGCGTCGGCCAGATAACCGCCGTAACTCCTGATGCGCAAGGTTTAATGACTCTTGAACTCACCCTTGATGCTGACAAATATTTGGCCTCAAACTTCGACCAGTGCGAAATTCGACCCGTCTCATGACAAACATAAATATCATCACGATTTCATACCAAGGTGATGGCAATGAGAACATGCCTTCCTATAAGTATCGGGTCTCGTCAGCCTCCAGTGGTGACCGGCCCGTAAACGAAGGGACACCCAAGTGAAGGTCCATCATCACAGCTATGACGCGGTCATCGTTGGCGCTGGCGGCGCTGGCCTGCGTGCTGCCATTGAAGTGGCAGGCAAATGCCGCGTAGCCGTGCTCACAAAGCTTTACCCAACCCGCTCTCATACCGGTGCTGCACAGGGCGGAATGTGTGCTGCGTTGGCCAACGTTGAAGAAGACTCTTGGGAATGGCACACCTTTGACACCGTGAAGGGTGGTGATTACCTCGTTGACCAGACCGCTGCTCAGATCATGTGCAAAGAGGCTGTTGACGCTGTAATCGAGCTTGAACACTACGGCCTGCCCTTTAACCGTACTCCTGAGGGTCGCATCGACCAACGGCGCTTTGGTGGCCATACCCGCAACCACGGTGAGGCTCCCGTTCGTCGAGCTTGTTATTCGGCTGACCGCACCGGTCACATGATTCTCCAAACCCTTTACCAACAGTGCGTAAAGCGTGATGTGAAGTTCTTCAATGAGTTTCAGGTGCTCGATGTCGTCTTCACCGATGGACGTATTTCAGCAGCCATTGCCTATGAAGTAGCGACGGGTGACCTTCACGTTTTCACCACCAAGGCCGTGCTCTTTGCCAGCGGTGGTTTTGGCAAAATGTTCAAGGTCAGCTCAAATGCACACAGCCTGACCGGCGACGGCCCAGGCCTTTTGTATCGGAGAGGTCTTCCTTTACAAGACATGGAGTTCTTCCAATTCCACCCAACGGGCATTTACAAACTCGGCATTTTGTTATCCGAGGCTGCCCGTGGCGAGGGTGGCATTTTGCGAAACGATTCCAATGAGCGGTTCATGGAGCGTTACGCCCCAACAGTTAAGGACCTTGCCCCTCGCGACATGGTGTCACGAGCAATCCTCACTGAAATTCGTGAGGGCCGAGGCATTGGTGCCAACAAAGATTATGTTCATCTCGACCTGACCCACCTTCCTCCTGAGCAGATCGACGCCAAGCTGCCTGACATCACCGAGTTTGTTCGCACCTATATGGGCCTAGAGCCCAAAAAGCAAGGCATTCCTATTCAGCCCACTGCTCATTACGCGATGGGTGGCATTCCCACCAACATCAATGGTGAAGTAGTGATTGACGACCAGGGGACGACCATGCCCGGCCTCTACGCCGCTGGTGAATGCGCATGTGTTTCGGTGCATGGCGCTAATCGCCTGGGCACCAACTCCTTGCTCGACATTGTTGTGTTCGGAAAACGAGGCGGACGCAGCATGGCCGAATTCGTCAACACCGTTGATCTGCCCGAGCTGCCAGCTGACCCTGAGGGCGAAGTGCGTGGTCGCATCGAGCGACTCAAGGGCTCGACCGGCACCGAAAAAGCCGTTCATATTCGTGACGAGCTGCAAGAACACATGATGGACAAGGCTTCGGTGTTCCGAACCGAACAGTCGCTCGGCGAGATGGTCGACATTCTTGGTGATCTGGTTGCTCGCTATGACCGCATGTCGATTGAAGACAAAGGTGATGTGTTCAACTACGACCTAACCGAAGCGTTAGAGCTTGGTTATTTGATCGATCTTGCCGAAGCTCTTGTGGTTTCGGCTCGTGCCCGCACAGAGAGTCGCGGGGCGCACTTCCGAGACGATCACACCACTCGTGATGATGAAAATTGGATGAAGCACACACTTGCTGCCCGCAGCGATAATGGGGCGGTAACCCTCAGCTACAAACCGGTGGAGGGTAATCTATATGCCCCCATGGAGAGGAAATACTGATGACCACGACCATGGACCACACCAGTATAACAAGTTCGGTCGTGGCGCCTCCGCCTCAGCTGACAGTTAACTTGAAGGTCAAGCGTTACAACCCAGAGATCGACAAGAAACCGCATTGGCAAGAGTTCGTGATCGACAAAGTTGAGCCGAACGACCGAGTGCTCGACGTTTTACACCAGGCGAAGTGGCTACAAGATGGAACCTTGACGTTTCGTCGCTCGTGCGCCCATGGCGTGTGCGGCTCAGACGCAATGGTCATAAATGGCGAAAATGCATTGGCCTGTCAGCTGCTAATTCAAGACGTGGGCACCTCAATAACTGTCGAAGCCATTCGTGGACTTCCGGTTATCAAAGACTTAGTCGTTGATATGGAGCCGTTCTTTGCCCAATACCGTTCAGTGCTGCCTTATCTCATCACTGCCGATGAGCCTGGCTACAAAGAGCGCTACCAGTCGGCTGCTGATCAAGAGCGAGTTGATGACACTTCCAAGTGCATCCTCTGCGCCGCATGCACAACGTCATGTCCTGTCTATTGGGGCAACTCCAGTTATGTCGGCCCTGCTGCCATCGTCCAAGCACACCGTTTCATTTTCGACACCCGAGACGAAGGCGGCGCAGAGCGCTTAGAAATATTAAACGAACGCTCGGGCGTCTGGCGCTGCCGCACTGCATTCAACTGCACAAACGCCTGTCCCCGCGGCATCAAGATCACCCAAGCCATCCAAGAAGTAAAACGAGCAATCCTCTACGACCAGATCTAAACCCACTCTAAGGCTTCACATGCAGTAACTACATGGGAGCGGGGCCTCGAAAAGTGGCAGCATCGG